>NZ_JAPCIK010000029.1:0-142938 GCF_025910115.1 Pseudomonas sp. RG1 | reverse complement strand
CAAACCTCGCCTGACCCACCGCCTTCGCGAGCAGGCTCGCTCCCACACGGTTATTCGCCGTGGCTGCTTTCGCGGGTTGATAAATATATGGATATCCGTATATTCGATTTCCCGCATATGGCGAGCCGATCACCATGATCACCCCCACCGAAGTCTTCAAAAGCCTCGCCGACGAAACCCGCGTCCGCGCCATCCTGCTCATCGCCGAGCAAGGTGAACTCTGCGTTTGCGAGTTGATGTGTGCGCTCGACGACAGCCAGCCGAAAATCAGCCGTCATCTCGCGCAACTGCGCAGTAACGGTTTGCTGCTCGACCGCCGTCAGGGCCAGTGGGTGTATTACCGCCTCAATCCGAAACTGCCGGCATGGATCGGCGAAATCCTTCAGCTGACATCCAGGGCCAATGCCGATTGGCTCAAGGACAACGCCGCGCGCCTGCAAAACATGGATGGCCGACCCGTGCGCGAACGCGCCTGCTGCTGAATCTTCCACTTTCTACGGAGCGCATCGATGCGAGTCCTGTTCATGTGCACGGCCAATAGCTGCCGCAGCATTCTTTCCGAAGCCATGTTCAATCACCTGGCTCCCGCTGGTTTCCAAGCGGTGAGTGCCGGCAGTTTTCCCAAAGGCCAGGTCCTGCCGCGCAGCCTGTCGACGTTGCAAAAGCACGGTATCGCCATCGACGGGTTGCACAGTAAAGGCAACGATGCCTTCGCAAAAAAAACGCCAGCTATCGTCATCACTGTTTGCGACAAAGCCGCCGGCGAAACCTGCCCGGTGTATTTCGGTCCCGCACTGAAAACGCATTGGGGACTGGAAGATCCGTCCGAAGTGCAGGGCGACGAAGCGGCAATCGACGCTGCATTCCAAGCCACTCTGATGCGCATCGGTGAACGCTGCCAAGCCTTCTTCGATCTGCCGTTTCACTCGCTCAGTCGTGAGCAACTGAAAGTCGAAATCGACCGCATCGGCACGCTGTAAGGAGGCTTCATGACAAATCATTTGCCCAACCTCGACGCAAGCCTGATCGACGCTGTTAAGCCATCGAATGTCGGCGAACACAAACCGCGCATCCTCTTGCTCTACGGCTCGACCCGCGAGCGCTCGTTCAGCCGTTTGCTGGTCGAGGAGGCCGCGCGCCTGCTCGAACACTTCGGCGCCGAAACGCGGATCTTCAACCCATCCGGTTTGCCATTGCCCGACGACGTCCCGGTCGACCATCCCAAGGTGCAGGAACTGCGCGATCTGGTGTTGTGGTCGGAAGGCCAGGTCTGGTGCTCGCCAGAACGCCACGGCGCGATGTCCGCCGTGTTCAAAGCACAGATCGACTGGATCCCGCTGGAACTCGGCGCTGTGCGCCCGACCCAAGGCAAAACCCTGGCGGTGATGCAAGTCTGCGGCGGCTCGCAGTCGTTCAACGTGGTCAACCAACTACGCGTCCTCGGCCGCTGGATGCGCATGTTCACCATCCCCAACCAATCCTCGGTGCCGAAGGCCTACATGGAGTTCGACGAGGCCGGGCGGATGAAACCTTCGCCGTTCTACGACCGTGTGGTGGATGTGATGGAAGAACTGGTGAAGTTCACCATGCTGCTGCGTGGGCAGCAGGCGCACCTGGTGGACCGCTATTCCGAGCGCAAGGAAAGTGCTGAACAGTTGATGGCGCGGGTGAATCAGCGGTCGATTTGACCCGCCATCCCCAGCCAGGCTCATTCCTTTTTGGGAGTGAGCCTGCTCGCACTGACGCTCCATGGCTGGCACACCGCCACGGCTTGCACCGCCCCCTCCCGACTGTCACCCTTCTGGCCGTTCTTCAAGGATCAGAAGGAATCAAGGATTGAGTGGCTACGTTCCAAACCCGCCGAAAAACTATCGCTACGAAGAAGCCAAACCCGTCGACATACACGCCCAGCATTGGGCCGAGTATGAGAAGCATGGGAAAGAGCCTGCGCGCGAGCCTGAGAAAATCGGGATTGCGTTGAGGATTGGGGTGTTCTTTGATGGCACGGGCAACAACGCGAACAACTCAGCTGCGGGGTTGTTGTGTGGTGCTCAGCATCCGATTGCGCCTGAGGATATTCCCGTCAGTTGCCAGCCTTATATGGGTGATCCGGATAGTAGTTATGGTAGCGATGTCAGCAATGTGAAGAAGCTGAGCGAACTGTATGGAGCAACACGACTCGCTGAGGGAGAAGGGCCACGAAAGAGAGCTTTCGGTATGGTCTACGTCGAAGGTATAGGTACCCGTTCAGGTAAAGAAGACAGTAAATTCGGCGCCGGTACAGGACGTGGTGAAACCGGCGTTGCAGGGCGAGTCCAGTCCTGTTTCGCGGTGATCGAACAGCGTATCACTGAAGTATTGGACAAAAATCCCGGTAGTGAAATTGCTTCGTTGACTTTCGACACGTTTGGCTTTAGTCGCGGTGCCGCAGCCGCCAGACATTTCGCCAACGAGATAGTGCGTGGCAAACAAGGGCCTTTAGGCGACATTCTCCGCAGTATGTCCGATGCCCTCAGTTCGACCTTTGTTGATCAGTATCACAGCGACATCAACGTGGGCTTCATTGGGCTGTTCGACACGGTACCGTCGATTGCTGGATGGTCCAATCTGGGCAACATAAAAAGCGCAGTCGCAACGGGGGTCAAACTCTATCTCGACCGAGGTTATTTCACCGACGTTGTGCAGTTGGCTGCGCGGGATGAATGCAGGGCTAACTTTGCTCTCAATCGAGTAGCGATGGATCATCCGGAAATCGTCTTGCCGGGTGTGCATTCCGATGTGGGTGGAGGTTACCTTGAGGACGCTGAAGAGTGTGTTCTCGTTAGCCCAATGCAGACGCTAGAGGTCGGTACGTATACTGACGTCGCTACCACATCGATCTACCAGGATGCGATCAATGTGAGAAATCAGTGGCTAGCCAAGGGTTGGCCGCTCGAAAATCTCGAGATCGTTACGCCACCGCCATTACTGCTACCGGTCAGCCCTCAGGATCGACTTAGTCCTCGAGTCAAGCGAGTCTATGCGGCCGTCCAACTCAAGCGTCCGGTGAGTGGATTACTGTCGAGAGTGAGCCTGCGCGTGATGCATCAACTCGCCAGAGCCAAAGGCGTTCTCTTCGAAGACATTCCCGAGACGCCAGACTTCGCCGTTCCTGAAAAACTCAAGCCCATGTGTGATCGTTTTGTCTCCGGCGACTACAGCACCACGCCAGAGGAGGAGCAAATACTCAAACTCAAGTACATTCACACGTCCGCCAACTGGAACCATCCGCTTGGCAGGAGAGATGGGAGTGGCATCAGAGCTGTTTACATCAACGCCCCCACGGAAGATGCAATCCGAGTAAAGCACCCACACGTACCTGACTGGACGCTTTGGTAATGAAGTTATTTACAGCACTGCTGTGTACGCTTTTTGTGGCTGGTTGTAATGCCGACCCGCTGTCAGCAAAAAACGACCCTAAATCCCCTTGGTGGGAGCTCGGGTTTACCGAACCCAACTACATGAAGGTCTGGGTTGAAGACACTGCTGTGGAAGATATAAAGGGAAAGACATTTTTGCGTACCGGTGGTGGATCGGCATCGGGCGGGCAACCTGAAGACGGCACCGAATCGGCGCGTGGTTGGGACGGAGTGGGCGCGTCCGCAAAAGCCGTGGTCGGCGCTGATCTCCCAAAAAGAATTTTTGTTCGCTGGCAGTCCATCGTAGAGCCTCAAACTTATCGGGCTTGGGTAGATATACCCGAAGAAGCCAGGCAAATGATGCGGACTTCGGTCGCGCAGCGCTGCGCGAAAACACCAGAGCGGCGGAGTACCTATATTTCATCGGTCTATCTGGGCCTGGCGCCTGGCGGCGTTGTGCAGGTTTGGGTCAGAGACGAGTGCCACCATCCGATCAAGGTCGCCAGAGCACAGGCAGAGATCGAGCCTTTAGGACCGAGTCAGGGTAAGAACCAAGGACGCTACGCCTATCCCGTCAGCGAAAAGTCCAAGCGCTATATCGAGAAATTCGGCATTCCATACGGAAGTTGGTAAGCGCTGAAGCCGTGAGTCGTCCACTGTGCCGCCGCGCGCAATGTCGATTCACGGCTGCCAGTGCACTGATCCTCTACCGGCTGTTTTGGTGAATAAATAACTCACGCCTCAAATCAAAACCTCAAACGCCGCACTCCCCAACACCTCCCCATTAACCATCACCTGCACCCCATGTCGCCCGGCAAAATGCTTGCGCGTCGTAAAATCCTTGATGACTTGATTCCGTCGCACTACCTCAGTCCCGAAACCCGCTAATCCCAGAGTCTTCAACTTGAAAACTTTCCTCGAAACCCCGCCATTTGCCTTCACATACTCAATCGCATAATCAATCACCAGCCTTTGCTCGTGCGCCACCATGGATTTCACCGTAAACGACAAAGTAATCGCTTCCCCCAACCTCACCACCGCCGGCTCGACCCGCACATCCAACAACTCAACCTCAGCCTTCGCCCCTGCGCCAATCACCGTCAGCGCGCGCACATCGCCCTGTTTGATCAAACTGCGCAGCGCATGCTTAGCAATCCAGACCGTGTGCTTGTTGTCCAGCGACCAACCTTCAATCGTGTCCAACACCCACTCCGGATGCACCTTCGTCACATCATTCAAATGATTTGCCACGGACTTGCGCACGTACAAGCTCTCATCCGCCTTCAACCGATCCAGTATCCCGGCGGCCAGCTGCGGATCAGCCTGCACCGCTTCCAGGCGGAACGACCACGGCAGGCGAGGGCGGCTGCCTTCGCTGGCTAGGCGGCGGACGTGGTGGTTTTCGTCTCGGGTCCAGTCATGCATTCGTTCCAGCGAGCGCTCGAGGTCGCTGCGCAAAAAGTAGCGGATGGCGAATTCGGAGGAGCCGAAGGTGGTGAAGTACTTCAGCGCGTCCATTGAGGTGTCGAACGCATGGGCGCCGTAGCTCGCGACGTAGTGTGGGAGGCACATGCTGACGAAGCCGCTGTTCAGCCGTGGCGCGAGTTCGAACAGCACTTCGAGGGAATCTTCGTAGTCCAGCGGCAGCACGGCATGCAGGCTTTCGCTGACACGCGCCATGCGCTGCATCACTGATAGTTCAGCGAGTCCGTCCTGGGCATGTTTGAGAAACGTCCTGGCCTTGAACGCCGGGTACACCGCGCTCATTTCGTCAGCGATGTGCTGCAAGCGCTCGGCGTTGAAGATTTCCTTTAACGCCGGGGCGGCGGTGTCGGTGGAGCTCATGATCAGTTCATCGGTGTGTTGATGAACGCATCGGTGCCTTCTGCGTAGGCGGTGTACTCGGCGATACGCGCAAAGCGTGTTGCGTCGATCTGATCGGGTACGACGAGTTCGGTGAAGCTCCAGGCAACCGCCAGGCTGATGCCGGTCTGGGCGAGGGAGCCGTCGACAGGCAAGTCACTGTGTTCAAGTTCTTTTTCCAGTGCGGTAAACGCGGCGGCGAGCTGGCTTTCGACGCGTTCGACCCACGGCTGATATTGAATGTCGGCCGGGCGCAGGTTGCGTTCGTAGTAAAGCTGCACGGCTTTTTCGCAGGCGGCGAGACTGAGGCCGATCAGGCGCAGGGCTTGAGCGCGGTGTTTGAGATCGCTTGGCAGCAGGCTTTTGCCGCAGCTGGCTTCGAGGTAATCGAGGATGAGGGTCGAGTCCATCAGGACCACGCCGTCGTCGAGGATCAATGTGGGCGCTTTGACCACCGGGTTGATCTGCTGGAATCGTTCGAAGTGGCGGAACACCGAGACCGACTCGTGTTCGAGGTCGATCCCCAAGCATTTGGCGGAGATTGCTACGCGGCGCACGTAAGGGGAGTCGAGCATGCCGATCAGTTTCATGACGCGTTCCTTCAAGTCGAACCGGTGGGAACGCATAACCTAGCCGAGCGAAAGGCAATTGTCAGTCGTCGAATCCAGCCTGCTCGTGAATTTCATCGACGTTCAAGCCCAGCCGATACGCCACTGCCACAAACAGCGCCTGGCACAAACACAGCGTTGCACTGAGCGAACGAAAGGCCAGCGCACTGCCTTCATTGGCCAGCAACATGCTATTGGCAAGTTTCGCCAGTGGCGAAAGAGGGCTGTCGGTGATGATCAGGGCATTGGCGTCTTGCTGCCGGGCGAAGCGCAGGCAGTGTTGGGTTTCCTTGGCGTAGGGTACAAAACTGATGGCGATGACCAGGTCGTTGGCGCGCACGCTGCGCATTTGCTCGCGATAGCTGCCGCCGATGCCGGAAACCAGATGAATGCGTTTCTGCGTATGTTGCAAGTTGTAAACCAGATAATCGGCGACGGCGAACGAACGTCGTACCCCGACAACATAAATGTCGTCGGCATTGACGATGAGATCGACGGCCGTATCGAACGCCACCTCGTCCAGTTCGCGGCCCAAGCGTTCGATGCCCGAGAGCGTTGCGTCGATGCATTCGCGGGCCAGGTCGCCGCTGTTGGCGGTCTGCGAGTTGTTGGCGATCAGGCTGCGGATGCGTTGCTGATAGTTTTGCGCTGGCGTGGTTTTGTGCGTCCAGGCCTGGCGGAACAGCGCCTGCATCTCGCTGAAGCCGCTGAACCCGAAACGTTGCGAGAAACGCACAATGGCTGACGGATGCACTTCGCACTCGCGGGCGATATCGCTGATGCGCTCGACCATGATTCGCTCGCTCTGCTGGCTGATGTAGCTGGCGACGCGTTTGAGCTGGCGCGGCAGGGCGTCGTACTCTTCGCTGATCATTTGCAGCAGGCGCTCGGCGTTGACCGGCGGGCTGGCGAAGGAAATTTCGTCTGTGGCCGGCAGAGCGGGGCGGGGCATGGGCAGCATCCTTCAGGCGAGTTGAGCACGCGGTGGGCCTGATAATAGAAGGGCTGCGTAAGCTCTGCCGGGCTGAAACGATGCACCTTGCGAGAATAATGTGGGCTGTCGCTGGCGGGATGGTTAGCCGTTTGTCTTCTATATACAGCCGCTGGACTGAATTTCTTGCTATAAACGCACTCCGATGGCCGTGTGAAGCCTGTGTCAGAGCAGTTTCCAGGTCCTGTCGGACAAATTCCCTGTATTTACAGTTGCTGAGGTCTTGATCGGGCCTTAGACTGCCGCCCCTCGTAAATTGAGTGCCGGGTGGCGTTTGCAATAAAACGATGCCTTTTCGACGGCCGACACGGTTCGCCGAAACGCTCCCTTATTCGCCTTAATGCACGTTTTTTTATAGAGATATCAATGACAAAGGACAAGTTGCTGGCTATGCCGGCAGATGACTACATGAATGCAGAGCAACACGCTTTCTTCACTGAGCTGTTGCAGAACATGAAAGTCGAAACCCACGAGCGCATTGAGCAAAACCGTATCGCCATCGAAAGCCTGGACACCCCGGCTGACCCGGCGGACGCGGCTTCGGTTGAAGAAGAGCGCACTTGGCTGGTCAACGCGATCGATCGCGACCAGCGCATGCTGCCGCAACTGGAACAAGCCCTTGAGCGCATCAAGGACGACAGCTTTGGCTGGTGCGACGACAGCGGCGAGGCCATCGGCCTGAAGCGCCTGCTGATCAGCCCGACCACCAAGTACTGCATCGAAGCTCAAGAGCGTCACGAGCAGATCGACAAGCACCAGCGTCAGGCCTGATTCCATGGCGGCCTCTGAATAGGGGGGCGCCTGCAAGAGATCGCAGCCTTCGGCAGCTTCTACATGGAGTTGCGGGAGGCTGCGATCTTTGTTTTTGCTCGTCTGCGCTATTTCCCCCGTTGTTCCATTGACCTGCCACAGACCCCACGACTAACGGACCATGGATAATGGCGTTGTAGTGGCGTTTAATGCAGTCACAACAATGAGAACAAACGTGGGGTGATCAAGATGACGAGAGATGGATCTCTGGTTGCGGCGCTGCCTGCACCAGTGCTTTTGCCGAAAAACCGCTGGATCGCGCCGACCATGCAAAGCATCGCCCTGATGCTGTTGCTGGCCGGCATGGCTATGGCCGAGTGGTCGCTCTACCTCGGCATGCCGCTGGCGATACTGATTGTCTGGCTACCGCGCCTGCGTTCGCGCAGCGCTCCTGTTGCCGTCCCGGTCGATAGTGCGAGCGCATTGTCCGCACTGACCCGCGATCTTTCCTACACCACCAGTCACAACGCACTGTCAGCCGCCGGCGTGGCGTTCTCGGTCAAGGCGCTGGCGAACAAACTCGAATCGCAACTCGACGCGGCGGCGCAGATCGTCAGCAACGCCGAGGTGATGATCGCCACCGAACAGGCGACTTCACAGCTCAGTCGCGACGCGCTGGACGCCGCCAGCCAAGCGCATCACAGCAGCGCGGCGGGGCGCAGCGAACTGCTCGACTCGATTTCGCGCATGCAGCAACTCAGTCAGCGCGCCAACGCCAGCCGCGAATTGATCGAGGCCCTGAGTGTGCGCAGCGACGACATTCAGCGGGTGACGCTGGTGATCCAGTCGATTGCCAGCCAGACCAATCTGTTGGCCTTGAATGCTGCGATTGAAGCAGCCCGGGCCGGTGAGCATGGTCGCGGTTTCGCTGTGGTCGCCGACGAGGTGCGCGGATTGGCGGCGCGGACGGCGGCGGCCACGGGCGAAGTCGGTGAGATGGTTGCAGACATTCAGCAACGCACCGCGCAAGTGGTGGCGCAGATTCGCGAGTTGTCGAGCGATCTGCACACCGGCGTCGAACAGGTCGAGCACACCGGTCAGCATCTGGAAAACATCGCGCGACTTGCCGCTGGAGTGGAAACCCAGGTCAGCGAAATCGCCCGTGGCGCGCAAACCAATCGCGAGCAGCTTGATGCGCTGTTCAGCGCGATTGAGCAAATGCGTAGCGATCTGGCGATCAGCGATCAGCAGACCCGCCGCCTCGCCGAGGCCGCTGTGCAGATGGAAGGGCAGGCGGAAACCATCAGCGAACGCCTGGCCGAGGTCGGCCTGGATGACTATCACCAGCGCATTTATGACTTGGCGCGCGAAGGTGCGAGCCAGATCGCGGCGCGCTTCGAGGCGGATGTCGAGCAGGGGCGGATCAGCCTGGATGACCTGTTCGATCGCAGCTACCAGCTGATTTCGGGCACCGAACCAGCCAAATTTCAAACCCGCTTTGATCGATACACCGATCAGGTCTTGCCGGCGATTCAAGAACCTTTATTGGCGCGTCATGAAGGGCTGGTTTTTGCGATTGCCTGCACGCAGCAGGGTTATGTACCGACGCACAACCAGGCATTCAGCCAGCCATTGACCGGCGATGTGCAGGTCGACACGGTAAATAATCGCACCAAACGCAAATTCGCTGACCGCACCGGTATCCGCTGCGGCAGCCATCAGCAACCGGTGCTGTTGCAGACTTACACGCGCGATACGGGTGAGCTGATGCATGATTTATCGGTGCCGATCATGATCAATGGCCGACACTGGGGCGGGTTGCGTCTGGGCTATAAACCTGAGAATCCGCGCTGAGATTATTACCGGTGACGCAATGAATCTGTGCACGGCGGTTGCTGTTTCCTCTCGACGGAAAGCATTAATCTGACGACTTAGTTAGGTAGCTAATTATTTCGGAGGGCACATGCAGTGCAGGGTAGACGTGGCAGTGATGATCGGCAGCGGTGTTCCGGCCGGCTTACGCGCGATGGGGCGCAGTGTTTGCTGGGTAGTTTTGCTCAACGGGGAGCGACGCGGCACAGCCTTCGCCAGTCGCGATGAAGCGGAGGAGTGCAAGGCTGCCTGGCTCGAACAATTGAACATCGAGCCCGGCGACAGCCTGCACTGATCGTACTTACTTGCCGCGATGCAAACGTACGTTCAGCTCATCGACGATCGGCGCTTCTTCGCCATCGGCCCGCAGCCACTCCTTGAGTAATTGCGCCTGCTGGGGTGACCAGAAGTCGGCATCGATGAGTTTAGTGTCCGGATCCAGCGGATGTGCTTCGACAAAATCATTGATCGACGCCTCATCCGAGGGCAGGCCCAGCTGTTCGAAAAGGGTGGTCAGGTTAAGCTCGGTTGGCAGTTCCATCATCTACTCCTGGGTCGGTGCCGGTGCGGCTTGTTCGTTCACTCCCCTTATCAGAGGCAGGCGCTGGCGCGGAGTTCGATTTTTGATTCAAGCGAGCGGGCGAGGGCGCAGGCTTCGTTGTGATTGCCGCGGAAACCTCTGACACGTCCCGTGGATATCTCCTTGATGTGAAAGAACGCAATACCCG
This sequence comes from Pseudomonas sp. RG1, assembly GCF_025910115.1. Classification (NCBI taxonomy): domain Bacteria; kingdom Pseudomonadati; phylum Pseudomonadota; class Gammaproteobacteria; order Pseudomonadales; family Pseudomonadaceae; genus Pseudomonas; species Pseudomonas sp. RG1. The sequence continues at coordinate 132,728 of NZ_JAPCIK010000029.1, read as the reverse complement.
CTGGCACCACTTGAAAGTGCGGGGGTCGATGATTGTTAGAAGATGTCGGAAGGTTGTCGAGGTCGGCAACCTTCATCGTCAGAGGTGTGTTGATTCGCGCGTCGGCCGACGTGGCAAAATGAGTCAAAGTGCACATATGAAGTCCTTTTCATCAGTCGGCCGGGATTTAACGGCCGTTGCGGGTAGTCGTAAGGAGCATCGCTGCTCTAGAATCGCCAGTACCTGTTGACGACCGGGCTTATCTAAAGCAATTTTTCGCCAGCGATATGTCGGAAAAGTGCTTTTTTTCGTGAGAAATTTCCCTGAAGTTCGTAGTCAGATCTTGCTCTAGTCGCACTTGAGGCTTTTTCCTTCAAGCTTTGCCGATTTCGGAGCGGGTTCCGCTAATGACAATCCAGTAGTCTACGAACCTCGCGATCAAGAGCGCTTCGCTCGCTTCGGGTTTTTGAGTGATTTTGCAGTTTTCATCGGCATTGCCGTTTTTTGCCGTGCGTGTTTTCCGCTGCACGGTTTTTCAAATGTGGGGATGTTTCTTTGGCAGTCAGTAACCTCGATATGCATGCTTTGTTCGTGCTGGGTGATTTGCGTGCAAAGCTGGTCAAGCAATTCCAATCACGTTTTGTTTACATCACCGAGCAAAACGCCGAAGGCATTTACATCGCAGAAATCGATACCGAAAGTGCATTGGTAGTCGATGACAAACCGGGGCTCAAACTCAAGGTTGGCGACCATTTCATCGCGTCAGTGTTGCCCAGCCGTGAAGGCGGCAAGATGGACATTCGTTTTCGCGACATCAAACTCACGGTTTACGGCTTGGGCGACTACGCATTTGTCAGTACGGCCGACGGTCACGCGATTCTGTTCAAGGAAGGTCATAGCGTCGTCACGGTGTTCGCCGCCAATGAACAATTGCAGGAAGGCCTGACCAAAACCTTGAAAGCCGTCACCGCCAAGGCTGCCAAATGGCGCAAAGGTGAACTGATTTCCTTCAAGGCCAGCGAGTGAGCCGCGAGCACTTCCATTCGCAAAATCTCGACAGCGCACGCGAAGACGCGCAGCGCCTGTTCGCCCGCAAGGCCGAACTGCAAGGTGCCTGGCTGAGTTGGGTGGCGTCGCAGCTCTACGCATTGCAACCGGCGGCTTACGCCAGCATGGTCAGACGTGAGCTGCAAAGCCTGCAGGAAAAGTCTGAAACGTAACCTCGCGCACGGTAGACCCCGGAAAAAGCAGGAACCTCGGCTAAAGTCAGTTGACTGAGTCATTCAGAGGCTTGCGTTTCTGTCAGGCCAACTGCCATTGCTGTGAACAGCACGAGGTGTGATGCATGAACGGATTTCGACGGTTACTGGCCGCCAGCGTGGCCACCTTTGGTTTGCTGACGTCAGCGCAATCGCTGCAGGCGGCACAGGCGCCGATCCACTTTGCCGACCTGAACTGGGAAAGCGGCAGCCTGATCACCGAGGTGCTGCGGGTGATCGTCGAGAAAGGCTACGGCTTGCCGACCGATACCTTGCCGGGTACCACTATTACTCTTGAGACCGCGCTGGCCAACAATGACATCCAGGTGATTGGCGAGGAGTGGGCCGGGCGCAGTCCGGTCTGGGTCAAGGCCGAAGCCGAGGGCAAGGTCGTCGGTCTGGGCGATACGGTAAAGGGTGCCACTGAAGGCTGGTGGGTGCCGGAATACGTGATCAAGGGCGATCCGGCCAAAGGCATCAAGCCACTGGCGCCGGATCTGCGCAGTGTCACTGATCTGAAGAAATACAAGGACGTGTTCAAGGACCCGGAAAGCCCGGGCAAAGGGCGTTTCCTCAACAGCCCGATCGGCTGGACGTCGGAAGTGGTCAACAAGCAGAAGCTCACGGCGTATGGCTTGCAGGACGACTACACCAACTTCCGCAGCGGTTCCGGCGCTGCGCTGGATGCCGAGATCAGCTCTTCGATTCGTCGCGGCAAACCAGTGCTGTTCTATTACTGGTCGCCGACGCCACTGCTTGGCAAATTCAAACTGGTGCAACTGGAAGAGCCGCCGTTCGATGCCGAGGCGTGGAAGACGCTGACCGACGCCGATAATCCCAATCCGAAACCAACCCGCTCGCTGGCATCGAAACTGTCGATTGGCGTGTCTACGCCGTTTCAAAAGCAGAACCCGCAAATTGCCGAATTCTTCAGCAAGGTCGATTTTCCCATCGAGCCACTGAACAAGGCATTGGCGGAGATGAGTGACAAGCACACCGCGCCTCGTGAGGCGGCGGTCGCGTTCATGAAGACGCATCCGGATGTGTGGCAGGCGTGGCTGCCCAAGGATGTGGCCGACAAGGTGACGGCTGATCTGAAATAACGCGGTCAACGCCGTGCACCGCCGACCGGTCGTGCACAGCCAAAAAATCCGACTACGATGGTTTGTTCAAATCCCTTTGAAGGATTTCAACCATGACCTTTGTGTTGGCTCAATGGCTGGTGACTGTGTTCGCGGCAATCGGCCTGATGCATGTGTATTGGGCGTTGGGTGGGCAATGGGCGGCTGCGGTGGTGGTGCCGCAGGTGCCGGTGTCGGGCTTCGTCGCCACGGTACGCCCGGCCTTCAAGCCCTCAGGCTGGCTGACGCTGGCAGTGGCGGCTGTGCTGCTGATGATTGCGGCGCTGGTTTGTATGCGGGTCGGTTGGGGCGTGCCGGCGGTGCAGCACAAGGCACTGCAATGGGTGATCAGCGCGATCGCGTTGCTGATGTTCGCTCGGGCGATCGGTGATTCGAATCTGGTCGGGTTCTTCAAGGAAGTGAAGGATTCGCGATTTGCGCGGCTGGATACCTGGGTGTATTCGCCGTTGTGTGCGCTGCTGGGCGCGGGGCTGTTGGCGGTGGCTTGGGTTTGAGCTGATCCGGAGTTTGCGACGCCCCGAGAGGCCTCTTCGCGAGCAGGCTCGCTCCCCACATGGGAGAGCGCATTCCTACTGTAGCGATGGCGCCATCACGGGCGCCACATGATCATCAGTTACCACTTTCAGTCTGACGACTGCTCACCTCGGCCGGCACATCATCCCCGGCCATCCGCTTGCGGAACAACGCCGCCCGCGCCAGCAGCAGGGTGGTCACCGGCACGGTGATAGCCAACAGGACCGGAATCAACCAGGCATGCACCACTGGTGCGGATTTCAATGCCGAAAAGCAGATGATCGACGCCAGTGCCACACACCAGGCACCGAGTGTCGAGGCCAGCGCCGGCGGGTGCATGCGCTGGAAGTAATCCTTCATGCGCAGCAATCCGGTTGCGCCCAGCAGGGTAAACACGCCGCTGAGCACCAGCAGCACCGCCACCGGAATCTCGACCCACAAAGACAATTCGGCATTCATTCGATCACCTCGCCACGCAGCAGGAATTTCGCCAGGGCAAAGGAGCCGACGAAGCCGAACAGCGCGATCAGCAGCGCCGCTTCGAAGTAGGTATCGCTGGCGTAACGAATGCCCAGGGTCAGCATCATCAGCATCGCGACGATATAAAGGTAATCCAGCGCCAGAACCCGATCCTGAGCTGACGGGCCTTTGAACAGGCGCACCAGGGTCAGCGCCATCGCCACGCAGTACAGAAACAGCGTCAGCAGAATCGCATTCGACAGCAATGGGCTCATTCGAAAATCTCCATCAACGGTCGCTCGTAAGTGCTTTTGAAGTGCTCGATGAACTGCGCTTCGTCGTGCAGATCCCAGACGTGCAGCAACAGAACGCTGCGGTCCAGCGCCAGCTCCGACCATACCGTGCCGGGCACCACGGTGCAGATCATTGCCAGTGCCGCCAGACCATGAGCATCGCGCAGATCCAGAGGCACTTTGATAAAGCATGAGTTGGGCGGACGGCGTCCGGCGTTGACTACGCCCCAGGCGACGATCAGGTTGGACATGATGACGTCGCGGCCGACCAGGAAGAACAGACGCAGGATGGCGATGGGGTTGCGGATGCGCGCACGTTTCGGCCGCAATTTGCGCATCATCAGCGGCGCAGCGAAACCCAGCGCGGCACCGAGCAGCAGATTGCCCGGGCTGACGGACAGGTTCAGGGTCAGCCACAGAATCCACAGGGCCAGCGATAACCACGGTGCCGGGAACAATCGATTCATGGCTGCACCTCGAGCATGTCGGCTCTGGCTTGCGGGCTCGGCACCGCCCGAGTGCCTAGAACTGCGAACACATATTGCTGCGGATTGTTCAGCGCATCGGCCGTGGCCTGGGTGTAGCGCAGCAGCGGTTCAGCCTTGAACGTAAGGACAATGCTCAGCCCGAGCAGCAGGAAAATCGGCGCGCATTCGAGTTTGCGCAGCAATGGTGACGGGCGCTCTTCCGGCGTCCAGAAGCGCTGAATGCCGAGGCGCGAGAAGGCCATCAGCGAGGCCAGACCGGTCAGAATCAACAGCGCCAGCAATCCCCATGCGCCGGGAGACAGCGGCGCCGCAGTGCCAAGTCCCAACGGGTTGAGCAATGCCCCGATCAGGCTGAGCTTGCCGATAAATCCGGACAGCGGTGGCATGCCGATGATCAACAGCGCGCAGGCGATAAAGCTCAAACCGAGAAAGGCCATGGTCCACGGGATGACCTGACCGACCACGGCTTTCTGTTCGTCGTCGAGGTTGATGCCCTTGGGCGGTTGCAGCGATTCTTGCGGGCGCGGAAGCAGTTCGCTTTCGTCCTCCAGCGGAATTTCGTTGGCCGAGCGCGAGCGCTCGATCAGTTCGGCCAAGAGGAACAGCGCGCTCAGCGCCAGGGTCGAGCTGACCAGATAGAACAGCGCAGCGCCGATCAGGTTCGGCTGGGCGAAGCCGATCGCCGAGAGCAGGATCCCCGCCGACACCAGAATGCTCAGGCTGGCCATGCGCTCCAGGCGTTGCGCGGCGATAATCGCCAGCCCTGCGCAAGCCATGGTCGCCATCCCGCCGTAAATCAGCCAGTCGCCGCCGAAGAATGCCGAGGCGCCGGCCTGGCCGGAAAACAACAGGGTCCACAAGCGCAGCAGGGTGTAGACGCCGACCTTGGTCATGATCGCGAACATTGCCGCCACCGGCGCGCTGGCGGATGAATAAGCCGGCACCAGCCAGAAGTTCAGCGGCCACATGCCAGCCTTGGCCAGAAACGCTACCGCTAGAATCCCTGCCCCAGCGTGCAGCAAGCCACGGTCGGCTTCCGGCACCAGCGGGATTTTCATCGCCAGATCGGCCATGTTCAGCGTGCCGGTCACCCCGTAGATCAACGCAGCGCCGATCAAAAACAGTGACGATGCCAGCAGGTTGATCGAAATGTAATGCAACCCCGACGATACCCGCGCCCGGCCTGAGCCGTGCAGCAATAAACCGTAGGACGCGGCGAGCAACACTTCGAAGAACACGAACAGGTTGAACAGATCCGCGGTCAGGAACGCGCCGTACAGGCCCATCAGCTGGATCTGAAACAGAGCGTGAAAGCTTGAGCCGGCGCCGTCCCAGCGGGCCATGGCAAACAGCAACGCGCTGACGCCGATGACGCCGGTCAGCACCAGCATCAATGCCGACAGGCGATCAACCACCAGAACGATGCCGAACGGTGCCTGCCAGTTGCCCGGCAGGTACACGCCGATGGAGCCGGGTACGCCGGTGGTCTGCGTCCATTGCAGCAGCATCACTGAAATGAACAGGCCGAGGAGGCTGGAGAACAGATTGATTTTCGCCTTCAGCGGCCGGTGCTTTTCACCCAGCATCAGCATGATCGCAGCCGTCAGCAGCGGCAGCAGGATCGGTGCGGCGATCAGGTGAGTCATCGCCATCATTCTTTAGGCTCCCGGCCGTCGACGTGGTCGGTGCCGGTCAAGCCGCGCGAGGCGAGCAATACGACGAGGAACAGTGCGGTCATGGCGAAGCTGATGACGATCGCCGTCAGCACCAGCGCCTGGGGCAGCGGGTCGGTGTAATGCAGCAAGTCCTGGGTCACGCCGTCCTTGATCACCGGTTCCTTGCCGATGAACAGGCTGCCCATGCTGAAAATGAACAGGTTGACTGCATATGACAGCAGGCACAGGCCCATGACCACCTGAAAGGTTCGCGGGCGCAGGATCAGCCAGACCCCGGACGCGGCAAGGATGCCGATGGCGATTGCGATGACTTCTTCCATCAGACGGCTCCTTTGCTGGCGACGGACTTGGGCAGCGAGGCCGTCTTGTGGCCGCGCACCGATTGGTGTGCGAGGGCGGTGAGGATCAACAACGTCGATCCGACCACCACGGCGTACACGCCGACGTCGAAGAACAGCGCACTGGCAATATGGATATCACCGAGCAACGGCACGCTGATGTGCCAGGTGTGAGTGGTCAGGAACGGATAACCGGCGAGCAGCGCACCGAGACCAGTGGCAGTGGCGAACAGCAGCCCGGTGCCCATCCAGCGCAATGGCCGCAGGCTCATTTGTGCTTCGACCCACTGCGTGCCGGCAACCATGTATTGCAGGATAAAGGCCACCGACATCACCAGCCCGGCGACAAAACCGCCGCCCGGCTGATTGTGCCCGCGCATGAACAGATAAAACGACACCACCAGCGCGACAGGCAGCAACAGGCGTACCAGTACCGCTGGGACCATCATGAAACCGAGCGCGGTGTCGCTGGCCGAACGCGGGTTGACCAGATCAGTGACCACGTCCGGTGCCAGCAGACGTTGCTGCGCCGGCAATTGCAGGCTTTCCTTCGGTGGGCGGAAGCGCCGCAGCAGGGCGAATACGGTGAGCGCCACGGCGGCCAGCACGGTGATTTCGCCGAGGGTATCGAAACCTCGGAAGTCCACCAGCATCACGTTGACCACGTTGCTGCCGCCGCCTTCGGGCAGGGCGCGACTGAGGTAGAACGAGGAAATATGGTTCGGCGTCTGCCGGGTGAGCATGGCGTAGGACAGCAGGGCCATGCCGGCGCCGACGGCAATCGACAGCAGTAAATCGCGCAGACGACGAATACGCGCCTTGCGCAGGCTGCTCGGCAATGGTGAGACTTCTTCGATGCGTCGCGGCAACCAGCGCAGGCCAAGCAGGATCAACACCGTGGTCACCACTTCGACTGCCAGTTGCGTCAGCGCCAGATCCGGCGCCGAGAACCAGACGAAGGTCACGCAGGTCATCAAGCCACAGACGCTGACCATGGTCAGTGCAGCTAGACGGTGATATTTCGCCTGCCAAGCGGCGCCAAGCGCACAGGCGATCGCCAGCAGCCACAGGGTCACGAAGACAATGGATCCGGGGATTTTCGGCCGGTCGCCCCAGGTCAGCGTGCTGTGCAGCATCGGGATCAGACCGGCGAGCACGGCGGCCGAAACCATCAGGAACAACTGCATCTGCAAACGCTTGGTGCCCAGGCGCCGCTCGACGCGCCGGGCGATGCGCATCATTACGACCAGACTGCGCTCGAACAAACGCTTGCCGTTGAAGCGGCCCACCAGCGGCGGGTACTTGAAACGGCCCAGCTTGAACTGCTTGCGCAACAACAGATATAGGAGGATGCCGCCGGACATGGCGATCAGGCTCATGATCATCGGCGCGTTCAAGCCGTGCCAGATGGCCAGGCTGTATTCCGGCAACTCCCCGCCAACTACGGGCAGCGCTGCAGCGGCGAGCAATGGCCCGACGATCTGCGCCGGGAAAATCCCCACCAGAAGGCAGGTGAAGACCAGCAACTCGACGGGTGCGCGCATCCAGCGTGGCGGCTCGTGCGGCGTGTGCGGCAGGTCAGTGGCGGTGGGGCCGAAGAACACGTCGACGGTGAAACGCAGGGAGTAGGCCACGCTGAACATGCCGGCGATGGTCGCGACGATCGGCAGACTGGTTTCGACCCACGCGGTGGCGTTGATGAACACGGTTTCGGCGAAGAACATTTCTTTCGACAGGAAACCGTTGAGCAGCGGTACGCCGGCCATTGAGGCGCTGGCGACCATGGCCAGCGTTGCCGTATAGGGAATCAGCTTGATCAGGCCGCTGAGTTTGCGAATGTCACGGGTACCGCTTTCGTGGTCAATGATGCCGGCGGCCATGAACAGCGAAGCTTTGAACGTCGCGTGATTGAGAATGTGAAACACCGCTGCGACCGCGGCCAGTGAACTGTTCAGGCCCAGGAGCAAAGTGATCAGACCGAGATGGCTGATGGTCGAGTAGGCCAGCAAACCTTTGAGATCGTTCTGGAACATGGCGCAGTACGCGCCGAGCAACAGCGTACAGGCGCCCGCTCCGCTGACGATGTAGAACCATTCCTCACTGCCGGACAGCGACGGCCACAGACGTGCCAAAAGGAAAACCCCGGCCTTGACCATGGTCGCCGAGTGCAGATAGGCCGAGACGGGTGTCGGCGCCGCCATGGCATGGGGCAGCCAGAAGTGAAACGGGAATTGCGCGCTTTTGCTCAGCGCGCCGATCAGGATGAGTGGCAGAAGAACGGGGTAGAGGGCATGTGCGCGAATCAGATCGCCGGCGGCCAGGACCTTGTCGAGGTCATAGCTGCCGACGACATGGCCGAGAATCATGACCCCCGCCAGCAGACATAATCCGCCGGCACCCGTGACCATCAGCGCCATATAAGCACCGCGCCGCGCATCGGCGCGGTGGTGCCAGTAGCCGATCAGCAGGAACGAAAAGAGGCTGGTCAATTCCCAGAAGAACACGATCTGAATCAGGTTGCCGGAGATCACCAGCCCGAGCATGGCGCCCATGAACGCCAGGAAAAATGCGAAAAAGCGCGGCACCGGGTCGTCCGGCGACATGTAATAACGGGCATATAAAGAGACAAGTGTACCGATGCCGAGCACCAGCATCGAGAACAGCCAGGCGAAGCCGTCCATGCGCAGAACGAAGTTCAGCCCCAGACTCGGCAACCACATGAATTCTTCGCGGATCACGCCGCCGTAGGCGATTTGCGGGTACAGCATCGCGACCTGAACGGTACCGATCAAAGCGACCAGGCCCGCCAGCAGGGATTCGGCATTACGCGCATTGTGCGGCAGCACCGCTGCCAGACAGCTGCCAATGAACGGCAGAAGCAGTAGAACTATCAGGGACATAGGCTTCTAATCTGCGGAAGTTTGTGAAGCATCATACGTGCCAGCTCCCTGATCAACAAACGCGAGGATGTCTCAGAATCCTACAAAGTAGTCTCTAAATTTGTGTTTGGCGCTGTTTCAGGGGCAACGATGGTGCGGCGCTTTCGCGAGCAGCCAGAAGAGATTGCGGGTCACCCCTGCGTTTCCCGCTCCAGCTCAGCTTCTGCCTCGGTGGACCTTCCCTTGGTCTTCAGCTCACTGATAATCACCGCCGCAACAATCAACCCGGCCCCAACCAGCGCAATTGCCGGCAAGCGCTCCCCGGCAATCCGTCCGACAATCCCGGCCCACACCGGTTCACCGGCATAGATCAACGTCGCCCGAGTCGGCGAAACACTCTTCTGTGCCCAGTTCATCGCTACCTGAATCGCCGCACTCGCCGCGCCCAGGCCCAAAGCCGTCACCAGCAACAACCAGGAAAACTCCGGAATCACTTCACCGGTCGGCACCACCAGCAAGAATGACAACACCGCCGTCACCGCCAGTTGCACCACCGTCACTCGCCGCACATCCACCTGCCCGGCGAAAGTGCTGATCAAAATGATTTCAGCAGCAATCGCAACGGCGCTGATCAATGTCGCAATTTCTCCGGGACTGAAATTCAGCGCCGCCCCTGAGGGACCCGACAACAACATCAAACCGGTAAACGCCAGCATGATCCCGATAGTTGGCATCAACCCCGGACGCCGTCCCAGCACCAGCCATTGCAGCAGCGGCACAAACGGCACGTACAGCGCGGTAATGAACGCCGACTGACTGCTCGGAATGCTTTGCAGCCCGACCGTCTGCAAGCCATAACCAAGCATGATCGCTACACCGATGAACGACCCTGCCTTGACTTCGAACAAGGTCAACTCGCGCAGGTGCCGCCAGGAAAACATCGCCACGATCGCCGCCGCTGCGGCGAAGCGCAGGCCGACGAAAAACATCGGGCCACTGACCGTCATGGCATGTTGCACAATCAGAAACGTGCCGCCCCAGATCATGGTGATCAGCACCAGCACGCACTCGGCTTTGCTGAAGCGGGAGAAGCGGATTGGGGACGCAGAATTGTTTGGCGACATCATGACCTTGCGCACATTAAAAGGGAGGCCGCACAATGCCGCCAACGTTGCGCAGTATACTGCCCAACCCCACTGAGTGAGCAATATAGTGCACAAAGATTTGACTCAGCGAGCCTCCGTTCTGCAACACGTCAGCCAGAACGTTCGACGCTTGCGCCATGCTGCGGATATGAGCCAGACCGCACTGGCGGAAAAATCCGGGGTGAGCCGACGGATGCTGGTAGCAATCGAGGCAGGCGAAAAGAATGTCAGCCTGACCACGCTTGATCGCGTTGCCGAAGCGCTCGACGTTGCCTTCAGTGATCTGATCCAAGCGCACGATGCGCGCGACCCGAGCCGGATCAATGAGGTTGCCTGGGCGGGCACGATTCCCGGCAGCAGAGCCGTGCTACTGTCCAAAGCCACCGCGAGCCGCGAAGTCGAACAATGGGAATGGTGTCTGCAACCGGGCGAGGTCTACCCGTCGCAACCGGACGCCGATGGCTGGAGCGAGCAGATTTACGTATTTGAAGGATGCCTGACACTGATGCTCGGCGATCAGGCGCAGCACATCAATAAAGGAGAGTTTTTCATGTTCGCCAGCAATCAACCGCATGCCTACCGCAACGATGGCGATGTGGCTGCGCGGTTCGTGCGTAATGTGGTGATCTGAATGGAGCAGCCTGCGGACATCCTGATCATCGGCGGCGGCCTCAGTGGCACCATGCTGGCGGTGCAATTGTTACGCCTGCCTGGGCAACGAAGAATTGCGATCATCGAGCCGCGTGCTGAACTGGGTCGTGGTGAGGCTTACAGCGCAGTTGAGTTGGGACATACGCTGAACGGCAACGCGGCGCGGATGAGCGTCGACCCGGATAATCCTGATGATCTGACGCAGTGGCTGACCGCGCATATTGCCGGCGGCGGCTGGCCGGAATCGGCTGAGCAGGACGTGCCGGTCAGTGAGCTGTTTCCGCCGCGTGGCCTGTTCGGGGTCTATGTGCAACAGCGTCTGGCTGAGGCCAGGGCAGTGGGTACGCTGCAAGGTTCGACCGTTGAACATTTCTGTGCTGAGGTCGTCGACCTGCAAGTTGATGCTGGTTCAGTGCAGCTCACCTTGAGCGATGGCCAGACTCTGCGTGGATCGCAGGCGGTGCTGGCCACCGGCATGTTTCCCGCCGCTCGCACGCCGCAGACGCAGTCCAGTGGCCTTAACGCCGCAGCGCTCGATCCCTGGGATGCGGCGGCCATGCGCGAACTCGACCCGCAGTCCACCGTGCTGATCATCGGCTCCGGTCTGACCATGGTCGATGCCGTGGTGTCGCTCGAGCAGGCCGGCCATCGCGGGCCGATCGAGGTGTTCTCCCGGCATGGCCTGCTGCCGCACGTACGCCGTCAACCGCCGGCCTGGGTGGATTTTCTGGCGCAGGATCACAGCATTCGTACGCCCCGCCAGTTGTTGCGCGAATTGCGTCGACATTGTCGCGACGCAATCGACCAAGGCATCGACTGGCAGGCGCCGCTGGATACGGTTCGCGCGCATATCGCGCGGTTGTGGAGTCAGGCGACTGACGTGCAGCGTCGACAATTCGTACGGCATGTACGGCCATGGTGGGAGAGTCATCACCATCGTTCGCCGCCACTGAGTGCCGAGTTGATCGAACGGCTGCACAAGGAGGGGCGCTTGCGCATTCATGCAGCGTCGTTCAAGGGTATTGAGCCCGGCGCGGGCGATGCTGTGGCCATTCGCATCCGTCCGCGGGGTGAGACTGAAACAGGCGTGGTCAGCGGTGCGGCGCTGATCAATTCCAGCGGTATCGAATACGACTGGCGGCGAGTCGCACGACCGTTGCCGCAGCAATTGCTGGCGCGGGGACTGGTGCAACCGGGGCCGCTGGCGCTGGGGATCACAGCAAAGGACGGCGCAGTGGTGGATGCCGAAGGGCAGGTGAGCGCTCGGTTGTTCGCCATGGGCCCGCCGTTGCGCGGGATGTGGTGGGAAAGTACGGCGGTGACGGACGTCGCTGCGCAGGCTAAAGCGTTGGCTCGGCGGTTGGTGGATAGCCCGAAAGATTGATGTGTTCTTTCGGGCTTCTTCGCGAGCAGGCTCGCTCCCACAGGGGGATTGAGGTTGTGACTCCAATTTGCGCCACACCATAAATCCTGTGGGAGCGAGCTTGCTCGCGAAAGCGTCATCTGATTCAACGTCTCTGTTGAATGAAAGACCGCTATCGCTGGCAAGCCAGCTCCCACATTGGGTGTGCGTTACGACTTGAAATTACGCGACGACGCGATAGCACGGCACATACGCCGCGCCACCCGGCAACTTCATCCGGTGCTGGGCGACGAAGGCCTTTAGCAGCGCATCAAGCGGCTGCATGATCGCCGCATCACCACGGATCTGATACGGCCCGTGCTCTTCGATCAGGCGAATGCCTTTGTCCTTGACGTTACCGGCGACGATCCCGGAAAACGCCCGACGCAGATTGGCCGCCAGTTCATGCGGTGGCTGGTCGCGATGCAGTTTCAGATTGGCCATGTTTTCGTGGGTTGGATCGAACGGGCGCTGGAAGCCCTCATCGATCTTCAACAGCCAATTGAAATGGAACGCATCGTTACGCTCGCGGCGGAATTGCTTCACCGCTTTCAGGCCTTGAGTCATCTGCCGCGCCACTTCGGCCGGGTCGTCGATGATGATCTCGTAATGCTGCTTCGCCGCTTCGCCGAGGGTCGCGACGACAAACGCATCCAGCTGTTCCAGATACGGCGCGGCATGCTTCGGCCCGGTGAGGATGACCGGGAAGGGCAGGCCTGCGTTGTCCGGGTGCATCAGGATGCCGAGCAGGTAGAGGAACTCTTCGGCCGTACCGGCGCCGCCGGGGAAAATGATGATGCCGTGGCCGACACGGACGAAGGCTTCCAGACGCTTTTCGATGTCCGGCAGGATCACCAGCTCATTGACGATCGGGTTCGGCGCTTCGGCGGCGATGATGCCTGGCTCGGTCAGGCCGAGGTAGCGACCGCCGTGAATGCGCTGTTTGGCATGGGCAATGGTCGCGCCTTTCATCGGGCCTTTCATCACGCCAGGGCCGCAACCGGTGCAGATGTCGAGGCTGCGCAGGCCCAGTTCGTGGCCGACTTTCTTGGTGTATTTGTATTCTTCGGTATTGATCGAGTGGCCGCCCCAGCACACCACGATTTTCGGCTCGACGCCCGGGCGCAGGGTGCGCGCGTTGCGCAGCAGGTGGAACACGTAGTCGCTGATGCCTTGGGAATTGCTCAGGTCGATGCGCTGGCTGTCGAGTTCGTTCTCGGTGTAGACGATGTCGCGCAGGGCGCTGAAGAGCATTTCGCGGGTGCTGGCGATCATCTCGCCGTCGACGAACGCGTCAGCCGGAGCGTTCAGCAGCTCCAGGCGTACACCGCGATCCTGCTGGTGAATACGGATTTCGAAGTCCTTGTAGGCTTCGAGGATGGTCTTGGCATTGTCGACATGCGCGCCGGTGTTGAGGATGGCCAGGGCGCACTGGCGGAAGAGGGTATAGGTGCTGCCGGATCCGGCTTCGCTCAGTTGCTGAACTTCACGTTGAGAAAGGGTTTCCAAACTGCCTTTCGGGCTGACCGAGGCATTGATTACGTGTCGTTGGGTCATGCAGTGATCCTTAAAACGATGTCATCCACAACGCAGCGGATGGCATCCGAATAGTGTGTATCCATGAATGAAGATGGCACGATCTGCGTTATACCGCCATGTCCCGTTGGACTTTGAAAAGATGAAAAGGAGCCCCAGCATAGCTAAAACCCGGTGCGATGCGATAATGCGCCGGCGAGTTTTTTCCGTTGCGCGTTTTGCCACTCAAGGAAGTCATTTTCGATGTTCGAGATTCAGCCGATGGACCCCGCTACCTTTCGTCAGCAGACCCGCCGCAGCACGATCATCATCGCCGTGCTGTTTCTGCTGCTGGCCATGCTGTTTTCGTCGGTTGCGGTGGCAGTGTTCGGTGAACCCGACGGGGATAACCTGCGTTTCAATGTCGGCGGCGTATTCGTGGCGTTTCTGCTGACGGCGGCGCTGTTGCGCGGGCGTTTCTGGCATCAGACCTGGATGGCCCCGGCGGTGTACAGCTGGCGCCTCAAGCGCAATCTGATGAGCATCACCAATGTCATGCATCAGGTGACAGCGGCGGTGCAGAACAACGATCTGACGGCGATGAAGGTGTTGCGTTTCTATCACCTCGGATTGCTGCAAATGCATGAGCTGGACGGCAACTCCGGCGATCATGGACAACTGCGTGACGAAGTCGAACAGCACAAGGCGCGGATGCAGGCGCAGGGACTTGATTATGACCAGCCACGCTTCGATCCGCAGTGGCTGGAAACGTTGAAACCGGCCTCGCGTTAAAACGGAATGCGCCGGGCCCGGCGCAGTTTCCACGAGCGCAGCAGTCGTGCGTACACCAACAGGTTGACCGCCAGTACCACGCTGCCGAGGGCCAGTTGAATCTGCGGCGTCAGACCGGCCGGGTAGATGATCGGCCAGATGTAATGCTCAATGAAGCCGCCGGCGTATTCGGTCCGCCCGGCCGCGTGGCGCATGAGGTTTTCCCAGTAGGTCAACGGACAGGTCAGGTGCAATACCTCGACCGCCACGCCCCATGCGGCCGCCGGCAAGTGCAGCCACATCAAACGTGGCCAGCGCAGCACCAGCAGCCCGCCGAACAGCACGAACAAGATGAAACACAAGTGAAACAGCACCAGCCCGTCGGCGGCGATTCGGTAGAGCATGGCGTCTTCCTGACGTAAGGGTGGATGGCGCTATGGTACGCCGCGCGGGACAAAATTCCTTGGTGAATTCGGGCGCGCAAAAGTGTTCTACCCTTTAACGATCATCAACTGTTCTGAGGTGAGGTGCACATGGCAACTGAGCAAACGCGTGCGGAAGATGATGAGCCAACGGAAGAAGAAATCGAGCAGCAGAAGAGGCAGGAAAAAACCTGGAAGCACGATGACAGCCGCGAGCTGTCGGACCGCGATCAGGAGCGTCCGCTGAAACCTTGAACAACGCATACGAAGAGCCCCGCAGCAGCGGGGCTCTTCGCGTTTCAGAGGTCTGCCAACTGCGTGAAATCCGGGTAGGTCGCGCGATACCCCAACGTTCGATCGATCCACGCATTGAGCTCATTGACCATCACCGGCGGATGGCCGGGATAACCCTCGAGGGTGCTGCGCAGGGTGCGTTCGATATCGGGCACGCTGTGCAGGTTTCGGGTCTTGATGTAATGGCCGATAAAACAGTCGAGTTCCAGGCGTTCTGTCTTGGACAGATGGACACACTTCAGGCCGCTGACCTGTTTGATTGCAAAATCGTCGCTCACTTATTTCTCTGCAAGGCTTGAAAGTTGTTGATGGATTCCTGATTTCTTTGACTCTTTGGTCAACTGGTATACCAATCGGAAAGGCGGCGCGCATGCTATCCGCAGCGCGGGAAAATGTATGTATGACTGTCGAAATGTCTGACAGGCGGTTGATTCGCTCAAACGGCTGTTTTACGGGCGTTGTATCGCGGTTGAAACACTTTTTGTAACGCAGGGGACTCAGTGGCGGCGTTGCTTGATTAACGCAAGGATGGACGGATTATTTAGTCGACTCGTTCTATCAATTGCGCACCTTGATTACGCGTATTGCCGACCGCTTTGCCGACTTTGTACCATTCGAAGGCCTCACTGGGCTCGCCTTCAAACAGCAGCATCTGCTCGGCGCGCTCCACTGGCGTAGCCGGATCAAGCCATTCCCGAGCTCGCGCCGAATCGAAGACCACTGGGCGGCGATCGTGAATATCGAGCAGGCCGCCCAGGCTGTCAGCGGTGATGATGACGAACCCGTCGTCCTCCCTCGGCGCAACCCCCGGTGCCGGAAATTGGCCGATACCGGCACAGAAGACCGGAGCCTGATCCGCCCGACGAATCAACCAGGGCTGTCGGGATTTTTCCCCGCTATCAACCCATTCAAACCAATTGTCGACCGGCACGATCAGCCGCTGCCGCCAGATCGCCCGGAAGAACGCGCCGTGGGCGACTTTCTCCACCCGAGCGTTGATAGGTGGGGCGCGATCCTTGGCCCAATGCGGGCGCCAGCCCCAGCGCAGATTGTCGGCATGAATGGCCTGCTCGTGCTGATGCAGAACCGCCAGCGCAGTGGTGGGCGCTGCGTTGTAGCGATCCAGTGGCGCATCGCCGACGTGATTGATCAACGCATCGGGGATGCTCAGCACCGCGACGAAATCGTGAATCCCACGGTACTGCGTGAGTCTTCCGCACATGGCTGAAATCTCCTTGAGGAAATTTGAGTCTAGTCGGACCTGCCAATGTGCCGGCCGATGACGCACTGAAAGCAGCACCGGAACCAAACCCTGTGTACCTTATCCAACCTGCGCTCGCGGATAGCCGCGCAGGGATGGACAAAGGCGATGGAGGTTTGCCATTCGACAACACGACGGCCGCGGCCTCAGGGCAAGACATGACATCCGGATGCAAACTTCTTTGTGTTGCGCTCATCGTGCTCGGTCTGGCCGGTTGCATCGCCGCGCCGATTGAAATGACCACGCAAACCGAAACGCGCCTGATGGCCCAGGCCCCCGTACGTTTTCTCCTGACGTTCGATGATGGCCCAAGTGCTTCAGGGTTGTGGAATCCAACGGCGACGGTGCTCGACAGCCTCAAAAGCAATCCGCTGCAGGCAGACATCAAAGCCGTGTTTTTCGTGCAGACCCGAGCACCCCGGGCAGGTAACAGCGAGATCGGTCGCAGCCTGATGCGGCGTGAACACACCGAGGGGCATATTCTCGCTTTCCACACCGCGACTCACTGGCACACCAACCATCGCTCGCTCGATCCGCAGGAACTGGAGCAATCGCTGACCGATGGCAGCGCTGACATCGCCGCTATCACCGGGGCGCAGCCCAAGCTGTTGCGCCCACCGTTCTGGAACTACGACAAGCGCACATTTGCGGCCTATCAAAAACACGGCTTGCATGTCTTGCTCACGGACCTGAGTGCCAACGACGGCAAGATCTGGGGCTTCAACGCCAGCCCTCGGCGTCGGGCGAACATGCTGCGGCAGTTATCGGAAGTGCGCGAGCGCATCGCCGAGGGTCAATTGCCGACGGTGGATGGCGTTATTCCGGTCGTGGTGACGTTCCATGACCTCAATCGCTACACCGCGCGCCACACTCGCGAATATCTGCAGATTCTGCTCGATAGCGCGGCGGCGACCGGGGTCAGACTGGCGGACAAGCCGTTCTACGACAATCAGGCCGCACTGGAAAAAGCTGCGTTGGCGCGTACGGTTCAGCAAAGCGCTGAGCCGGTGAATCTGCCCGGAATGTGGAACTGGATCTGGGATCACGACGCGCATTGAATGGCATGAGTGAGTTGTGATCGGCTTGGCATTCTCGAGCGGGCAGTAAACACACCGTGGGTCTATGCTCGATGGATCGATTCTCCGCCTGCGAGGCGCCCGTCCATGCTTGCCATTGCCGATATTTGCCGGATCGTCGAGTCAGGCTTCCCCACGTTCAAGTGTGATTGCACACCGACCGGGCAAGGTCTGTTGCGGATCAAGGTGTATGAGCCGGGCAGTGGGCGTGTCGAGTTGTTGCTTGACGGCGTTTCTCCCGAGCATCTGGTGACGATTCGCGATATTTCCAATTTCATCGGTGAGTTGCGAACGGAAATCAGCGCCGGTCGCCGGGCGTTCGCCGGCTGATTGTCATAAACGGCGCTGAAAGGCCTGCACGATGCGCCGTGTCGCGTCATTGGTTTCAAGATTGTGCACGGCATCGAGCGGGTACCAGATGCAATCGACGATTTCGTTCTGCGGGCGCACATCGTCGAGGTTGACCACCGAAGCCTCGTACACATGATGCCGCGTACTGCCCGCCTGAAAATCCATCAGGTACAGGACGTCCTCCGCATTGAGCCCGGTTTCCTCCTGCAACTCGCGCACGGCTGCCGCCGCACGGGTTTCCCCGGGTTCGACCTTGCCGCCGGGTAATGACCAGTGATGGCGGGGTTTGCGTACCAGGAGGATATGGCGATCCTGCTCGCAAATGACGGTGGCGCGTACTTTCATGATTGCCCTGTTGATGCGTGTCATAAATCTGTAATCAATCTGCAATATTCGAGCCGCAAGCGGATTTAAAGGTTCCCTCTTGATTCGGAGCCATTTGCGTAGCAAAAAGTGCCAGTGAATTGACATGTGCCAGGGCGAATCCGGTTTACACCGCAGCGGGGAGCGGGTGTAAGGTAAGCCCGTACACCGAAAACACCGTTGACGAAATGGAGGTGCTCATGAGCATTCCAATGCTGAACAAGCTGCACATGAACGGTTATGACGTGCTTAGTGTGAACAACGGCCCATGGCGGGTTTGCACTCAGGGCGACCGGTTGGCGTCATTCACCAGCAGGGAGGAAGCGATGGCCTATGCGGCGGCGCTTCCTGGTTACAAGCAGCGCGCCAAGCGGGTGCAAAGCCAGAACGTGAATTGACGCGTTATAACGAAAGAGCCCCGGTTTCGACCGGGGCTTCTTGTTTGGATCAGGAGTCAGTGCACCTTGATTCGGCTGATGGTCCGGGCTTTTACCTCCCTGGCATAGATCTGCAATCTCTCCTCGTCGTTTTGCAGGATTGTGCAAGACCGCAACACAGTCTGGGCGTCTGCCTCGTTACCTGATTTGCGCAATTGTTCGGCAATGCGCTTGAGGTCGACCGCCGACCACCTCAGGTCCGACGCCACGCTTTGCAAATCCCGTTGAAGTTCGTGTTCGTATTCATTGAGCCGCATGATCACCTCCAGAACATTCTCGGTAGAAAAGAGTAGTCGCATTTTTCCACCTGGGGCCAGGCCATCTGACGCCCGGCTGAACCGATGTAAAAAATTGTCCAAACCCCGATAACGGCGGGGTGCCACGATGGATGTGCACGCCGTTAAACGGTACATTCACGTTTTTTCGGAACAGGTAAACAGCATGCGCGTATGGATCGGCACTTTGGCACTGGCCCTGTTGACGGGTTGCTCGTTACCAGCATCGCTGGTGCCGGGCGAGCCAAACCTCAGCAAGACCAGTGACAAGCCTCCCAAGGAATATGCCGCGTGTTTGTTACCGCTGTGGCAGAAGGACGTGGCCAAGACTTCGCAGACGTCGATTTCCAACGGCTACCGGATTACCGCGCCGAGCATTATCACGGCGGATGAGATTCTCGATATCGTCAAATACAAGGACGGCAGCAAAGTGTCCCTCTATCAGGGGCCGCCTTGGGCCAAGTCCGGATCGCTGCGCCAATCGGTGCGTGACTGCCTGTAACCGGGCGCCCGGATCTCAAAAAAGGCAGACACCGAAGTTCGATGTCTGCCTTTTTTCATTGGATGAAGACTCCAGCCAAACGCTCGCAATGAGCTGTGACAGTTGCCCGCGAGGCGCAGCAGGATCCTTGACTAGGCTTTGAATGTCGGCCCGTGACGGGATCGGCATGACTGAAAGGAGTCTCGGATCATGGATGATCTGGTCAAGGACATCATTCCGCTGTTGCAGTATCTAATCCCAGGTTTTCTATCGACCTGGATCTTCTATTCACTTACGGCATTCAAGCGACCGGATACGTTCGGCCAGATCGTGCAGGCGCTGATATTCACATTTGTGATTCAGGGCGCGGTGTTGGCGGTGGGCAACCTCTGTTTGTGGATTGGCTCGAAGGGTTTTTCTCTAGGACACTGGGACGGCCGGGCGCAGACGCTTTGGGCATTTGTGTTTTCGCTGATGCTGGGATTGTTTGCCTGTTATCTGGCTACGAGTGACAAATTGCACTGCTGGTTACGTAAGCGAAACGTCACGAAACAATCTTCTTTCCCCAGTGAATGGTTCTGCGCTTTCGCCCAGTTCGACCGGTTCATAACCCTGCATTTACATGACGAGAGGCGCGTGTTTGGCTGGCCTGTCGAGTGGCCGTCCGAATTCAGTTGTGGGCAATTCGTGATGCAGAATCCACGTTGGGTTAATGACGATGGCAAGTCGACGCCTTTTGGTGCCGAAATTTTGCTGATAGATTCCGCGCAAGTTAAGTGGGTTGAATTCAGCCCGGTATCAGAGGGTTCATCATGACGACTGCAAGAGCACCGCGACCAATGCCAAAGCAATACGAACGCCTGTTCACTGGTCCTGACGGCAAGCCGCTGGAGGAGCCGTTGATCAAAGCCCCGAGCGCTCCGCCTCCGCTCAAATACAGGTTGCCACAATAATTTTCAGCCCCAACCCTGCACCACCGCCCGGCGAATCGCCTCCAGCAACATCGCGAACGCCGGGTTGTCATTGTTCTCACGCCAGATCAGATGCAGTTCGCTCTGCACCCCTTCGCCCAGATCGATCTCGCGAAACACCACATTCCTGAACACCACGCTGGTCGCGCAACGTGGTACCAGCGCCAGACCCATGCCAGCGTTGACCAGCGCCAGAATGGTCAGCGACGAGCCCAGCCACTGCACGTAATCCGGCGCCACCCGCGCTGAGCGCAGCGTGCCGGTCAACAGTTCGTTGAACGGCGGATAGGCTTCATGGGAGTACATCAGAAACGGTTGTTTATCCAGATCAGCCACTGATACCTCAGCTGCATTGGCCAACCGATGCCCGCTCGGCACTGCCAGCACAAATGGTTCGCGCACCAGGCATTCGGTGGCATAGCCCGGTTCCTGCAATGGCGCTCGGGCAATGCCCAGGTCGATACGGCGAGCGCGCAAGGCCTCGTGCTGTTGATAGGTGTTCATTTCTGCCAGATCGATTTTCACCTGGGGCTGCTTAAGTCGCGCTTCGGCGATCACCTTGGGCAGAAACTCATACACCGCGCTGCCGACAAACGCGATGTTTACCGAACCAATATCGCCCTCGGCAAACCGGCGTGCGGTGATCGCTGCTTGCTGGGCGCGCTCCAGCAGATTCTGCGCTTCAACGAAAAACGCCCGGCCCGCCGCCGTCAGCGCAACGCTTCGGGTGCTGCGGGTAAACAATTCGACGCCAAGGTGATGCTCCAGCAGCTGAATCTGCCGACTCAGCGGCGGCTGCGTCATGTTCAGGCGCTCGGCGGCGCGGCGGAAGTTGAGTTCGGTGGCGACCGTAGTGAAGCAGCGCAGCTGGGTAAGTTCAAACATTGATCTAATCCGGGTATCAATCGAATGCCTGTTTAGATTAGACGGGATCAATGCGCGACGTCCATGATCGGCTCATCGCTTCAAGTCATCCCTAAAAAAACAAGATCGGGAGTCGCCCCTTGAAAACCCTCCAGAGTCCGCCGGACATCACGGTGCTCGCCCGCGCCGCCGCCAAGGTCAAACGCCACGTGCTGCCGCTATTCGTGGTGATGTTCATCGTCAATTACATCGACCGGGTCAACATTGGTTTCGTGCGCAGCCATCTGGAGACCGATCTGGGTATCGGCGCAGCGGCGTACGGACTTGGCGCCGGGCTGTTTTTCATCGGTTACGCACTGTTCGAAGTGCCGTCGAACATGCTGTTGCAGCGCTACGGCGCGCGGGTCTGGCTGACCCGGATCATGTTCACCTGGGGCGCTGCGGCCATGGCCATGGCGTTTGTTCAGGGCGAAACCAGTTTCTACGTGCTGCGCTTTATTCTCGGTGCGGCCGAGGCCGGGTTTTTCCCGGGGATCATTTATTACTTCACCCAATGGCTGCCAGCGTCCGAGCGCGGCAAAACCATGGCGGTGTTTCTCAGCGGCTCAGCGATTGCCTCGGTGATTTCCGGCCCGGTGTCCGGTGCGCTGTTGCATATCAGCGGATTGGGCATGCACGGTTGGCAGTGGATGTTTCTCATCGAAGGCGCAGCGTCGGTGGTGTTGTGCGCATTCGTCTGGTTCTGGCTGCAATCGCACCCGCGCCAAGCCAAGTGGCTGAGCGAGGAAGAGCGAGACGCACTGGTCGCGGCGATTGCCGAGGAGCAGCGCGCTCGCGAAGCGGTACAAGTCGCCAAGCCGTCGATGTTCAAGCTGTTGGCTGACCGACAGATCGCGCTGTTCTGCTTCATCTATTTTTCCATTGCCCTGACCATTTACGGCGCGACGTTCTGGTTGCCGAGCATGATCAAGAAGATGGGCAACCTCGGTGATTTCCAGGTCGGGCTGCTCAACTCCATTCCGTGGATCATTTCGATTGTCGCCATGTATGGCTTCGCAGCGATGGCCGGCAAATGGAAATTCCAGCAGGCCTGGGTCGCGCTGACCCTGGTGATCGCGGCGGTCGGCATGTTCATGTCGACCACTGGCGGGCCGGTGTTTGCCTTCGTCGCCATCTGCTTCGCCGCTATCGGTTTCAAAGCAGCGTCGGCGCTGTTCTGGCCGATTCCGCAAAGCTATCTGGACGCGCGCATCGCTGCGGCGGTGATCGCGCTGATCAACTCCATCGGCAACCTTGGCGGCTTCGTCGCGCCGACCGCGTTCGGCATTCTCGAACAAACCACCGGCTCCATCGAGGGCGGCCTGTATGGCCTGGCGGCGACATCGCTGATCGCCGCCGTGGTGATCTTCTTCGCCCGCACGGCGCCTGGCGCCAAAGGTAAAACCCCGGCAAAGCCAAGTGACGAAGCCGCCGCTGTGGCGCCGGCTCGTCCGGCTGCGAGCCACTGAATCGATTGTTGATCTGTCAGGAGCGTTATCTTGAAAATCACCCGTGTCAGCGTCACCCCGATTGCCTTCCGCGATCCGCCACTGCTCAACGCCAGTGGCATCCACGAACCCTTTGCCCTGCGCTCGATCATCGAGATTGAAAGTGACAACGGCTACATCGGCCTCGGCGAAAGCTACGGCGATGCCCCGGCGCTGGCGATCCAGCAACAATTGCAGAGCCAGTTGATCGGCCTCGATCCGTTCAACCTCAATCAATTGCGCGCGATCGTGCAGGCCACCGTGGCGGCGAATAAACCCGCCAGCGTCGCTGGCGCCGAACTGGCCCCCGGTTCCCACGCCAGCAAAGCTGTGAGCAATGCCTACTCGGCGTTTGAAGTGGCGTTTCTCGATTTGCAGGCGCACTACCTGAACGTGCCGCTGGTGGACCTGCTCGGCGGCGCGATCCGCGATGAAGTGCCGTTCAGCGCTTACCTGTTCTTCAAATACGCCGAACATATCGACTCGCCCTACAAACCGGACGACTGGGGCGAGGCGCTGAGCGAGCAGCAGATCGTCGCGCAGGCAGCGCGGATGATCGAAGCGTACGGATTCAAGAGCATCAAGCTCAAGGCCGGCACCTTGCCGCCGGAGCATGAAGTGGCTTGTATCAAGGCACTGAAAAAAGCCTTTCCGGGATTGCCGCTGCGCATCGATCCGAACGGCAACTGGTCGCTGGAGACGGCGATTCGCATGGCCGAACTGCTCGGCGATGACCTGCAATATTACGAAGATCCGACCCCGGGCCTTGAAGGCATGGCCGAACTGCACAAGCGCACCGGTCTGCCCCTGGCGACCAATATGGTCGTCACTGATTTCGACGAGTTCCGCCGCAGCGTTGCGCTCAACAGCGTGCAGATCGTCCTCGCCGACCACCATTACTGGGGTGGCCTGCGGGATACGCAGACACTGGCGAAAATGTGCGACGTGTTCGGCCTCGGCGTGTCGATGCATTCCAATTCGCACCTGGGCATCAGCCTGATGGCCATGGCGCACGTTGCGGCGGCAGTGCCGAATCTGGATTACGCCTGCGACACCCACTACCCGTGGCAGGAGCCGGACGAGGAAGTGATCAAGGGCGGCAAGCTGCCGATTGTCGATGGTTGCGTAAAGATCACCCGTGCGCCGGGGTTGGGGCTGGAGCTGGATCACGAGCAACTGGCCAAGCTGCATGACCAGTACCTGACGTGCGGCATTCGCCAGCGCGATGATGTGCGGCAGATGCAGCGGTACAAGGCGGATTGGCGGGCGGTCAAGCCGAGGTTTTAAGGTCGTTGCGACTGGCTTCTTCGCGAGCAGGCTCGCTCTCACATGTAAATGCATGGCAACTGTGGGAGCGAGCCTGCTCGCGAATGGCCGCGACGCGATCCTTCAGAGCGTATGAACCAGCCAATCCCTGAACGCCTTCAACGAAGGCAGATTCTCATTGCGCGGCGGATACACCAGGTAATAGCTGCGTCGGCTGGTAATCGGCTCGCCCAGTTGTAGCAATTCGCCCTTGAGCAATTCCTCCTCGACCAGAATACGCGGCACCAGGCCGACGCCGATATTGGCGCGTACTGCCTGAATCAAGTGCGAGGTCATTTCGAAGCTTGGCCCGATTCGCATGCTGCGATGCGGCAGTTGATGATGGCTGAACCATTCCGCCCATGCCTGGGCATTGCTGCTGACGTTGAGCAGCAACTGCCCGGCCATGTGTCGCTCGGCCTCGTCGCGTTCAGTCGCCGACAGCTGCGCGCTGGCAATCGCCACCAGTTCTTCGGTGTGCAGGGGCAGGGCGGTCAGGCCTGGCCACTCACCGCCGCCGACACAGATGGCGGCGTCGATTTCGCTGGTGTCGAAATCGATGGTTTCGATCCGCGAATGCAGGTGCACGGTCATGCCCGGGTGCGCCGTGTAGAAATCCTTCAGCCGTGGCAGCAGCCATTTCGAACCGAAGGTCGGCAGCGTCGCCAGACGCAGGCTATGGATGCCCGAACCAAACGCCATCGCCTGCAAGGTTGCGCTGCGAATCTGTCCGAGGGCTTCGCTGAGCTCGCGCTGATACATGCGCCCGACATCCGTCAGCACCACCTGCCGACCTTCGCGGCTGAACAGGCGCATGCCGAGCATCTTCTCGAGAATCTGCACCTGGCGGCTGACCGCGCTCTGCGTCAGTGACAGCTCATGGGCGGCGCGGGTGTAGCTCTCGTGGCGAGCGGCGGCCTCGAAAGCCAGCAGCAGCGACATGGACGGTGTGAGGGTGCGCGGATTCATTCGTAAAACTCATCGATAGCGGGTCGAAATTACGCTTGTTCCATGGCTGGCCAGCAATGAACATGGGCGCAATCAGATGGCGGAGCCTGACGCAATCATTCCTTGCGCACAACTGTTCACCGCCACACAGCCCGATTTGACCGAGATGACCCGACCGATGATTGCCCAGCTGTCGCCCGCCAAAGCCTTGACCGGCGATTACCAACAATTTCTCGCCGCCCTGAAAGACAGCGGCTTTCGCGGGGAAATCAGCGCCGATTACGCCAGCCGCGTGGTGCTCGCGACCGACAACTCGATCTATCAGCGCTTGCCGCAAGCGGCGGTGTTTCCGCTGGATGCGGACGATGTGGCACGGGTGGCGCGGCTGATTGCCGAACCGGCGTACGAAAAAGTGGTGATCACCCCGCGAGGCGGTGGCACCGGCACCAACGGTCAATCGCTGACGGACGGCATCGTCGTCGACCTGTCGCGGCACATGAATCGCATTCTGGAAATCAACGTTGAACAGCGCTGGGTGCGGGTGCAGGCCGGGGTGGTCAAGGATCAGCTCAACGCCGCGTTGAAATCCGCCGGGCTGTTTTTTGCTCCGGAACTGTCGACCTCGAACCGCGCCACGGTCGGCGGCATGATCAACACCGACGCCAGCGGCCAGGGCAGTTGCACCTACGGCAAGACCCGCGACCATGTGCTGGAACTTGAAATGATCCTGCGCGGCGGCGAGCGTCTGCACGGCCTGCCGCTGGCGGAGGATGAGCTTGCAGCGCAGTGCGCCCGCAATGATCGCGTCGGCGAAGTCTATCGTTGTGCGCGGCAGATCATTGATGAACAGGGCGAGCTGATCAAGGCACGCTTTCCCGATCTCAACCGCTGCCTGACCGGTTATGACCTGGCGCATCTGCGCGAGGCCGATCAGCGCTTCAACCTCAACAGCGTGCTGTGTGGCGCTGAGGGCTCGCTGGGCTTCGTCGTCGAAGCGCGGTTGAATGTGTTGCCGATTCCCAAGCACACGATGCTGGTCAACATCCGCTACGCCGGGTTCATGGATGCCTTGCGTGATGCGCGGGCGTTGATGGCGCTCAAGCCGTTGTCGATTGAAACCGTCGACTCCAAGGTCTTGCTGCTGGCGATGCAGGACATCGTCTGGCACGGCGTTGCCGAATATTTTCCGGAAAACGCTGAGCGGCCGACTCTGGGCATCAATCTGGTCGAGTTCTGCGGTGACGATCCCGAAGATCTGCAACGCCGCGTCGAAGCGTTGCTCGAACATCTGCAAAACGACCGCACCGTGGAGCGCCTGGGCCATACGCTGGCGGTTGGTCAGGCAGCGGTGAACAAGGTCTATGGCATGCGCAAACGGGCGGTGGGCCTGCTCGGCAATGTCGCCGGCGAAGCCCGCCCGCAGCCGTTCGTTGAAGACACCGCAGTGCCGCCGCAGCATTTGGCCGAATACATCGCCGAACTGCGCGACCTGCTCGACAGCCACGGTTTGCAGTACGGCATGTTCGGCCATGTCGACGCCGGCGTACTGCACGTGCGGCCGATCCTCGACATGAAAGACCCGCAGCAAGCGGCCCTGGTACGCCCGGTGTCCGATGGCGTAGCGGCGCTGACCCAGCGCTACGGCGGTCTGCTCTGGGGCGAGCATGGCAAGGGCCTGCGTTCGGAGTACGCGCCGGCATTCTTCGGCGAGTTGTACCCGGCGCTGCAAGCCTTGAAAGCCGCGTTCGACCCATTCAACCAGTTCAACCCGGGCAAAATCGCTACGCCGGCCAACAGCGGCGCAGCACTGCTGAAGATCGACGAGGTGACCCTGCGCGGCGAGCTGGATCGGCAGGTTGACGAGAAAGTCTGGCAAAGCTACGGCGCGGCCATGCACTGCAATGGCAACGGCGCCTGCTACAACTTCGATCCCGATGACGCCATGTGCCCGTCGTGGAAAGCCACCCGCGAACGCGCGCAATCGCCCAAGGGCCGCGCTTCGCTGATTCGCGAATGGCTGCGGTTGCAGGGCGAGGCGGGCGTCGATGTGCTCTCGGACGCAATCCGAAAACCGACGTTTTTCAGCACGCTGTGGCAGCGCTGGCGCAACAGTCGCGATCCATCGGCGGATTTTTCCCATGAGGTGTACGACGCCATGGCCGGTTGCCTGGCCTGTAAATCCTGCGCGGGGCAGTGCCCGGTGAAGGTCAACGTGCCGGAATTTCGCTCGCGTTTTCTCGAGCTGTATCACAGTCGTTATCTGCGTCCGGCGCGGGACTATCTGATTGCCTCGCTGGAATACACCATTCCCTACATGGCGCGGATTCCGGCGCTGTACAACGGTTTGATGGGCGCGGGCTGGGTGCGCAGTGCGCTGTCGCGGATCGGTGGCATGGTCGATGTGCCGTTGCTCAGCCGTTTCGATTTCCACGCGGCGATGCGCCGTTGGCAGGTGCAGCCAGCAACGGTTGCAACGCTGTCGTCAGTGACCTCAGAGCAACGCAAACGCAGCGTGGTGATCGTGCAGGACGCCTTCACCCGCTACTTCGAAGCGCCGCTGCTGGCTGATCTGGTCGAGCTGATTTCGCGCCTGGGTTATCAGGTCTATCTCGCGCCGTTCAGCGCCAACGGTAAACCGCTGCATGTGCAGGGCTTTCTCTCGGCGTTCAATCGGGCGGCGTTGCGTAACGCTGAGCAGTTGCAGGCGCTGGCGCAGACCGGCGTGCCGCTGCTGGGGCTGGATCCGGCGATGACTCTGGTCTATCGCCAGGAATACCTGAAAGTACCGGGCCTGAATGAGTGCCCAGAAGTAGCGCTGGTTCAGGAATGGTTACTCAAGGTCATGCCGGAGCAGGCGCCTGAGGCTCAGCCCAAAGCATTCCGTCTGCTCGCCCATTGCACGGAGAAAACCAACGCGCCGGCCGCGACCCGCCAGTGGGAACAGGTCTTCGAACGTGCCGGTCTGAAGCTGGCCACGCAGGCTACCGGTTGCTGCGGCATGTCCGGTACTTACGGCCACGAAGCACGCAATCGCCAGACCTCAGCCGTCATTTACGAGCAGTCGTGGGCGCGCCAGGTGCAGGCTCCGGCGGAGCAGGGCGAGGCGTTGGCGACCGGCTACTCCTGCCGCAGCCAGGTCAAGCGCCAGTCGGATCAGGCGCTGCGCCATCCGTTGCAGGTGCTGCTCCAGACGCTGCGTCGCTGACCGTGTCGCTGGTGTCCCTGTCCCAGATCAGGCGTGGGTCGAAACTCATCGCCGCGAGCATGGTGAACACCACGACCAGGCCGAAGAACAGGATGCCCGGTCGTGGCTCGATATCGCCCAGCGCCTGGAACTTCACCAGCGCCGCGACCAGCGCGACCACCAGCACATCGAGCATCGACCAGTAGCCGATCAGTTCGACGAATCGGTACAGCTTCGAACGCTCCCTGCGCGCCCAATCGCTGTTGCGCTGTACGGTGACCAGCAGCAAGGTCAGGGCGACGAACTTGACCCCCGGCACCGCGATGCTCGCGATGAAAATGATCAGGGCAATGTCCCACGCTCCGGCCTCCCAGAACTCCAGCACACCACTCATGATCGTGCTGTCGGCGCCGTTGCCGAGCATCACCGTATTCATCACCGGCAGCAGATTGGCCGGGATATAAAACGCCAGGGCGGCGAGCATGTACGCCCAGGTTCGCGCCAGCGAATTGGTCTTGCGCCGATGCAAAGGCGCATCACAGCGTGGGCATTCGTGTGGCTCGTCGGTCATGTCGCAGGCCAGGCCACAGCTGTGGCACAGGCACAGGTTGAGTTCGCTGGCGGTCGGTGGACGCTTCATAAAATGTCCCAGAGTTCGCGGATGTCACGGCCGGCAATGCGGATCATCATCAGGCTCAGCACCGCCAGGGCGAACAGGCCGATCCCCGGCAGCACATCGAGCAGGCCGGCGAGTTTGAACACCGCGACCATCGCCCCCAGCAGACACACCTCAAGCATGCTCCACGGGCGCAGGGTTTCCAGCCAGCGCATGCACAGATTGAACCCCGGTGCCCGCCTCAGGCCGAGGGCGAAACTCAACACCCAGACCAGCAACACCAGCTGAAATGCCGGCGCGATGATGATCGCAATCGCCGCGACCATTGCAATGAACGTAATCGGCCCCTGACTCAGAGCAAGCACCGAATCCCAAAGGGTTGCGCTGTTTTTCATGCCTTTGAGGCTGATGCTCATCACCGGGTAGAAATTGGCAAACAGCCACAGCATCGCCGCCGTGAACGTCAGCGCCAGACGCTGCTCGATGGTCAGGCCGTTGAAGCGCTGCAGCACGCCACCGCAGCGCACGCACAGGGTTTTCTGGTGCTTGGCGAGCACGACTTTCTCGTACACACAATCACAGTGCTCGCAGATGATCAGGTGTTCGGTGTTGACCATGGACAGCGCTCAAGGGCAGGGCGGACCTGTTCACTATAGAAGGCTGGCGCTGATGGGCAACTTCGATGGTGCATGTTTGGGTTTTGTTTTTCTGGTGTTATAAGGTAACGCGAAATTTGCGGGCGGCGTTGTGGCTGTCCGGTGTTATTCCTCTCGATTGCGAAAGCCCCATGACCCCTGTGCTTCCCCGTTCTGCCCCGTTGACGACTGGCCGGCTGCTATCCATTGATGCGCTCAGAGGCCTGGTGATCCTGTTCATGCTGCTCGATCACTTACGTGAAACCTTTCTCTTGCACCGACAGGTCTCCGATCCGATGGACATCGCCAGCACCGAGCCGGCGCTGTTTTTCAGCCGCACTCTGGCGCATCTGTGTGCGCCGGTATTCGTCTTGCTGACCGGTTTGTCGGCATGGCTCTACGGCGAAAAATACGCCGGCAAAGCCGATGTCAGCGCGTTTCTGTTCAAGCGCGGATTGTTCCTCGTGGCGCTGGAGTTCACCTTGGTCAACTTCGCCTGGACGTTCCAGTTGCCGCCGAGCGTGATTTACCTGCAAGTGATCTGGGCGATCGGCCTGAGCATGATTGCGCTGGCGATGCTGGTCTGGTTGCCACGTGCGCTGCTGCTGACGCTGAGCGTGGCGATCATCGCCGGGCACAACCTGCTCGACGCGGTGCATTTCCCGGTTGAGTCGGCGATGCATGTGCCTTGGGCGATTCTGCATGATCGGGGCTGGATCGAGATCAGCGACACCTTGCGCCTGCGCACCTCATACCCGCTGCTGCCGTGGATTGGTGTAATCGGCCTGGGCTATGTGCTGGGGCCGTGGTTTGCTCGCGGCATGGACGCGGCGGTGCGTCAGCGTCGTTTGCTGATTGCCGGAGTCGGTGGATTGCTCGGCTTCGTGGTGCTGCGCTTGATCAATGGCTACGGCGAAAAGCCGTGGGCGATCAGCGATTCGCTGGTGCAGACACTGATGAGCTTTTTCAACATCACCAAATACCCGCCGTCGCTGCTGTTTCTCGCGCTTACTGTGAGTACGGGGCTGTTGCTGTTGCTCGCCTTTGAGCGCGTGCAGAGTCGCCGCTGGATTGGCTGGCTGACGGTGTTCGGCTCGGCGCCGATGTTTTTCTATCTGCTGCATCTGTATGCGTTGAAGGTGTTGTACCTGATTGGCGTGGCGCTGTTCGGCCTGAATCAGGGCAGCTATTTCGGCTTTTCGACGGTGACGGCGGTGTGGCTGGCGGCGGTGGTTCTTGCCGTGGTGCTGTTCCCGGCAGTGCGCTGGTTTTCGGCACTGAAAGCGCGGCGGCGGGACATCAGCTGGCTGAAGTATCTGTAAATCGAAGCAGAGCTTGTGGGAGTCGTGCCCCAAATCATCTGCGCAGCCGTGCCCCTGTGGGAGCGAGCCTGCTCGCGAAGAGGTGTGTCAGTCGATGCAGCGGTGACTGACAGGACGCTTTCGCGAGCAGGCTCGCTCCCACAGGTTTTACAGCACCCGGCTTATTTACGATCCAGCCATACGGTCTGCGCGTTGCAGAATTCCCGTACGCCAAAGTGCGACAGCTCACGACCGAAGCCGCTCTTCTTCACGCCGCCGAAGGTCACGCGCGGATCGCTCGCCGAGTAGCCGTTGATGAACACGCCACCGGTTTCCAGTTCACTGGTCAGTTGCTCAGCCAGCGCGACGTTCGCGGTGTAGATAGTCGCGGTCAGGCCGAAATCGCTGTCGTTGGCCAAGGCCACGGCGTGTGCGCAATCGCGGGCGGTGATAATCGAGGCGACCGGGCCAAACAGTTCTTGCTTGAACGAGGTCATGCGGTCGGTTACATCGGCCAGCACGGTCGGTTCGTAGAAGTTGCCGGCGCCCTCGGCTTTTCGGCCGCCGAGCAGCAGCGTCGCGCCTTCCTCCAACGTGTCACGCACTTGCTGATCGAGTTCATCACGCAGATCGAAGCGCGCCATCGGCCCGATATAGGTGTCCGCATTCAGCGGATCGCCCACCTTCAACTGGCGTGTCGCTTCAACGAACTTGCGGGTGAACTCTTCGACAACACCTTCCTCGATGATCAGACGTTTGGCGGCCGCGCAGACCTGGCCGGAGTTCTGATAACGACCGACCACCGCCGCGTGCACCGCCTCATCCAGACCAGCATCGTTGAGCACGATGAACGGATCGGAGCCGCCCAGTTCCAGCACGCATTTCTTCAACGCCGCGCCTGCCTGAGCACCGATGGCCATGCCGGCGCGGACGCTGCCGGTCAGCGTCACGGCGGCGATGCGCGAATCGGCGATGGCGCTGGAAACGCCTTCCGGGGTGACGTTGATCACTTCAAACACGCCCTCGGGGAAACCGGCGCGAACAAACGCATCGCGCAGCAGGTAAGCGCTGCCCATCACGTTTGGCGCATGCTTGAGCACGTAAGTGTTGCCAGCGATCAACGTCGGCACCGCGCCGCGCAGCACTTGCCAGATCGGGAAATTCCACGGCATCACCGCCAGAATCGGCCCCAGCGGACGGTATTCGATACGCGCCTTGCCGCCTTCAACCTGAGTGGCTTCGGCGTCGAGCATGGCCGGGCCATGTTCCGCGTACCACTCGCAGAGCTTGGCGCATTTCTCGATTTCGCCACGGGCCTGGGCGATCGGCTTGCCCATTTCCCGGGTGATCATGGTTGCCATCGCTTCTGAGGTTTCACGCAGCGCGCCGGCGAGGGCGGTCAAAAGACGCGAACGATCCTGCAGCGGCTTGCGCTTCCACTTGCCAAAAGCGAAGGCAGCGCGAGTCAGTGCCGCATCAAGGGCAGCGGCGGATTCAAACGCGTAATGCCCGATCTGCTCGCCGGTGGCGGGGTTGATCGAGATGGCGTGGGTCTGGCTGGAAATCTGGCTCATGACGTTGTCCTGTAGGTTCGTCGGATGGGCCTAGAGTAGGGTGGCATTAGTTTTCTGGAAACTGAATAATAAAGAGCGTTTCTTTCACGATTGGAGAATGACTGTGGATCTGGTGCAACTGGAAATCTTCAAGGCCGTGGCCGAGCACGGCAGCATCAGCGCTGCCGCCACGCAGATTCATCGCGTGCCGTCGAACCTGACCACGCGGATCAAACAGTTGGAGCAGGATCTCGGCGTCGATCTGTTTATCCGCGAGAAAAGCCGTCTGCGCCTGTCGCCGGCCGGGTGGAGTTTTCTCGAATACACGCGGCGTATTCTCGATCTGGTGCAGGAAGCTCGAGCCACTGTGGCGGGTGAGGAACCCCAGGGCGCGTTCCCCTTGGGTTCGCTGGAAAGTACCGCAGCAGTGCGTATTCCCGAACTGCTGGCGGCGTACAACCAGCAGCACCCGAAGGTCGACCTCGACCTGTCCACCGGGCCATCCGGGACGATGATCGACGGCGTGCTGTCCGGGCGTCTGGCTGCGGCATTCGTCGACGGTCCGGTGCTGCATCCGGCTCTGGAAGGTGTGCCGGCGTTCGAGGAGGAAATGGTCATCATCGCGCCGCTCAATCATTCACCGGTCGAACGTGCGGCGGACGTTAACGGCGAGAATATCTACGCCTTCCGTTCCAACTGTTCCTACCGTCATCATTTCGAAAAATGGTTCAGCACTGACGCTGCCGTACCGGGCAAGATCTTCGAAATGGAGTCCTACCACGGCATGCTCGCCTGCGTCAGTGCCGGTGCCGGCCTGGCGCTGATGCCGCGCAAAATGCTGCAGAGCATGCCCGGCAGCGCGACGGTCAGCGTCTGGCCGCTGGCGGCGGACTTCCGCTATCTGACCACTTGGCTGGTGTGGCGCCGGGGCACGGTGTCGCGCAGTCTGAGCATGTTCGTGCGCTTGCTTGAAGAGCGGGGCGTGGTGCGTGCCGAAGGTGAAACAGCCTGAGCTGAGCCTGAATACACATCGTCTGAGTCTTGGTGCTGGCAAATAGCTATGCAACAGGCCATCATGCATCCCAGTTAAACAGGGATGTCAAAACACGATGCTGCATGCCTTCAATCAAGGTAAAAGTCACCTTTACAGACGTTACCTCGGCCACCGCGAAATGGGTGAAAAGCGGGTTTGTGAAGAAGACGAAATCACCGCTCTGCTCATGGGGCCGCTCGATTACATGCCTGCAAGCGCTGTCGAGCTGTTTTGGCGTGGTCTGGTGGAGCGCCAGGGACACGGTATTTCTCCGGGCTTTCCGTCTGCGACCGCTAGCCACGTCAGGATGCGGTTCTGGCCCAGACGCGGCATCGAGCCGGACCTAGTTGTCGAACTGGGCTGGGCTTCGGGCGAACGACGCATTTTGCTGGTCGAATTCAAGTGGAACGCGCCACTGAGCGGCGAGTGGCAGTTACAACGTCAGTGGCTCGAATACCTCACTGAAGAAGAGCGTGCAGACGCTTATCATCTTTTCATAGCGCCCGATATCAGTTCTGGTCTCAACGCGGTCAGTAGCCACGATGTTTGGAACGGACAATTGATTCTGCACTCCTGGATCAGTGTCCTGAATGGCCTGCGCCATATCAAAACCGAATATGTCGGGCTCCAATCGTGGATCAGGCAGACAGAGGTCTTCCTCGACAAGCTGGGGATCGTGCGATTTGAGGGTTTTCATGGTCTCGGCATGCCGCCGACGCTCGATCGAAGCCCCGTTTTTTGGCGGCCACTAGGCGGTTTCCATGAAATCGTCGCGCCTTCTTTCCCAACGAACCCAATTTCGACAATTCATTGTTTTTGGAATCCGACACCATGAATCCTGTTTCAGATATCGGTCTTTCGATTACGCAGAGCATTCGTTTCATTTCAAAGGTTGGCGCCGAGTGCGATCACTTGGCCAAATTGATCCGCGAGGAAGTTAGCCGCATGCTCCTTGTGCCGGACATCGCTCATCGCTATCGCGCGGCTGGCCAATGGATGGAAACATTCGCCAATGACGAGCAAGGCTGGCTATGCGCACAGATGGGATTTTCGCTTCCCGTGATCATCAAGCCTAAACGCTCTGTATGCGGGTACATCGTCGTGCAGATCAGTCTGTCGGAAGATGGAATCGATGCTGACGATAACCACCAGCCTCTGGTGCATGTCGGCTGGTGGGGAGCGGCAATTGATTTTGACCAGTTCGTCATGACCTTTCCGATAGAACTGGATGACGAATTCGAGCTGAGTCTGGAGGCTGATCGCTTGTTCAGATGGAATCACTCTCAGTATGACGATGAGTGGTGTTACAGCCTTTATCTGACCGATATCAACACTCCTGCCGATGTGCAGGCGCTGATTGTCAATCCGCTGAAGGTTCTGCTTTCAGGTGGCGATGCGGATCGCGCTCTTTCAGGGTCGCGCGCGGTGAGGTATGCAGCGGTGGAAGGCACGCCCGGGAAATACCGCGTTCTGCCCCGTTGATTTCTCGCCATCATTTAGCCGATTTGAATTGAACCGCAGGACACCCCATGCACCGCACAGAGTATCTGGCAACAGCCAGCGTCAATGACTTCATCGATTGGCTAGCGAATAATCTGCATCACACATCACTGTTCGCCCATTCATATTTCGATCGCAGTCGCAAAGAAACTGTAGCGTTCGCTGGCCTGGAAGATGCTTGCGGCAAGTATTACTGGAAGCATCGAGGCACCTTCGGGGTTCCCGCTGGTATCGATCTGGAAAGCAGTCATGCTGCGCTGAGCGCGTTACGAGATGCATTGCGAAGAGCGATCCACTCGGCTGACGACAGCGCCACACTTGAGGCGAGCACTGAGGTCATGGCCTGGGGCGGGGTGCGTGCAGGGAATGTCCGATGGTTGACTGCGCAGTCGCCGCGATTGGCGCAGATCCTGACGTCGACGACAGCGGCGCTGGCCAGCGACAATCTGGCTCATCCGCTCCTGAACGCCCTCGAACAGCTGCGCTTCAATGCCGGGATGACCAAGGTTTATTCATTGTTGGTCGATGACTTTATCATCTACGATAGCCGGGTCGCCGCTGCGCTGGGCTGGATTGTGGTGAAGTATTGTCAGGATCGAAAACTGCAGCACGTGCCTGCAGAACTCGCTTTTCCGTGGGCTCCCTCGAAGGAAGCCGCTAATGCAGCAGCGCCGAAAAATCGAAATCCGGGTACAACCCGTTACCACTTTCCTCGTTTGATTGCCGGCAGACATCATGCCGCGTGGAACCTGAAGGCAAGCTGGATTCTGGCGCAAGTCCTGACCCGAGCGACCGCCAGTACTTTCAATCACGGTTCGGCCATACTCGGTTTACGTCGCTTCGAAGCTGCTTTGTTCATGATTGGCTATGACTTGCCCGCAATGGCTGCTGACGAAACCTCACAGGTTGCATCCGATGCCCACACCGAGGGTGAATGGACTGAGTGCTACACGGCAGCACGAGGCAAGCGATTCCATTATCGGATCAATACCCACGGCATCTATCTGGACGACGGTCGCCATTACCCGATCGGGCTCATCAACTCGATGCTCGCCCATTTGCAGCATCAGTTCGCCAGTGGTCAGTTTCCCTTGGCTAACAGCGCAACAAAAGTCAGGAGCGGTGAAAGTCGGCCCGGCATTGGCAGCGCTTACTTCAAGGAGACTGGGCGAAAAGGAAATCCGCCGGATACCAGTGCCCTTGTGGCAGTACTGCATGAGCTGGGCGCTCTTGCCTATACCCCGGGTTCTCCTGAACCGTGGTCGATCAACTTCCCCGTGTTTGCAGTGGAGGCGCCGTTGGACATCTCTGCGCTTTTCGCCCGTGAATTCGAGTTGAACGAAGAGCTCTAAGGCGCCAGATTCATACTTGATCTGATCGTCTGGCGCTTGCCGGCCAAGCTGCCAATCAACACCTCCGTGCCGACAGTTGCATGCGCAAAGGTCGGTTCATTGAGCTCATGCGCGGCGTGCATCATTTGCGCGTTTTCAAGCACAAGTGTTGAAAAAGGTTACGGCGTGCCATTGCGCCCGTACAAACGATAACCGTCGCGCTGATTCAAGCGATCGTAATAGGCGCGCACCGCAGCCAGATTCCCGTGATCGAGCGGCGTTTCGAACCAGCGATTCACTGACAGCCCGATCGGAATGTCCGCCAGGGAAAACTGCTCGCCACTGACGTAAGCGCCAGTCTTCTCCAGTTGGCGGTCGAGGATTTGCATGTTGCGCATCCAGTCCCGGCAGCCGGCGGCCAGGGCATCGCCGTCCTGATAATCCGGCGACTTGCGCACCAGCGCCATCAGCGGGTACGACCACGAGCGATTCAGCTCCGAGGCCTGCCAGTCGATCCACTGATCGACCCGCGCGCGGGCGATGGGCTCAACCGGATATAAATGCGCACCGCCGTAACGCGTCGCCAGATAACGAATGATGGTGTTGGATTCCCAGAGAGTGAAATCGCCGTCCTGGATCACCGGCACCATGGCGCAGGGATTGAGCGCGAGAAACTCCGGCGTGTTCGGCGACTTGAAGCCCGAACCCCAGTCTTCGCGCTCGAACGGGATGTCCAGTTCGGCACAGGTCCACAGCACTTTGCGCACGTTGATCGATGAGGCTTTGCCGAGTATTCGCAGCATGGGATTTCCTTCTCCGAGTGGTGGACGCAGGAAAATACCATAGCGCAAAACACAAGGCCCGCATCGCGCGGGCCTTGGTTCATCAGCATCTGACTACGGCTGTTGCCGGGCGGGATTACCGGTTGAGGAACGCCAGCAGATCCTCATTCAACGCCTGCGCATGCGTCACGGCAAAACCGTGCGGCGCGCCGGCGTAGACCTTCAACTCGGCGCCTTTGATTTGCGCGGCGGCCTGCTTGCCGGTGGTTTCGAACGGCACGATCTGGTCGCCGTCGCCATGGATCACCAGAGTCGGCACGTCGATCTTGGCCATGTCCGGGCGGAAGTCGGTTTCCGAGAACGCGGTGACGCAGTCGACGGTGCCCTTGAGCGACGCCAGCAGCGCGATGTTCAGGGTTTGCGTGAGCACGCCGTCAGAGACTTTCTGGCCCTGATTGGTGCCATAGAACGGCGCGTTGAAGTCGGCGATGAACTGCGCGCGATCCTTCAGCAGGCCAGCCTTGATGCCGTCGAACACCGATTTGTCGACGCCCTCGGCGAAGTCGGCTTTCTTGCCGAACAGCGGCGTCACCGCACCGAGCAATACCAGACCGGCAACGCGCTCGCTGCCGTGGCGGGCGATGTAACGGCTGACGTCGCCGCCACCCATGGAGAAGCCGACCAGGGTCACGTCGCGCAGGTCCAGATGGTTGATCAGGCCGGCGATGTCATCGGCGAAGGTGTCGTAGTCGTAGCCGGTCCATGGTTGATCGGAGCGGCCGAAACCACGGCGGTCGAAGGCGATGGTGCGATAGCCACGACTGCTCAGGTATTCCATCTGGTATTCCCACATGTCGGCATCCAGCGGCCAGCCGTGGCTGAACAGCACGGGCTTGCCGCTACCCCAGTCCTTGTAATAGATCTCGGTGCCGTCTTGGGTCTTGAAGGTGCTCATGCAAACTCCTTGTGATCGTGTGTGGCAAGAATAGATGCCGATTGGGCAACGGCCACTATCCGCGCAAAACGCGCCCGCCACTTGTACGCAGGTGCTGGTTTCACCCGTATGAAAGCGCGGTAAACACCGATGAGCGGTACAAACTTAAGTTTGACGTCAAAATGATGGCCCTCTAATATCGCGCCACTATTTTGATGTCACTTTTTATGTCGAGGGATCGAACATGTTTTCACCCGCCTTCACGGCGCGGTTGTGCCTGGCGCTGCTCTGCCTTTCTCCGCTTGAGTCTGCCTGGGCCGCGCCCACTCCCGGTGAAACCGACCTGATCCGCGAACGTCAGAACCGTTTGCTCGAAGAGCAGCAGCGGCGCCTCGAAGAACTCAAGGATCTACCCGGCAAAGACGCTAAACCCGTACAGCCGACAACCCCCGTCGACACTCGCTGCTTCACCATCAAGGACATCGAGCTCAAGGGCGCCGACAGCCTCTCGGAGCGCGAAAAGACGCGGCTGCTCAAGCCTTATATCGGCGAATGCCTCGGCGTGCCGCAGCTCAACGAGCTGCTCAAAGTCATCACCGACCATTACATCGAAAAAGGTCTGGTCACCAGTCGCGCGTATTTGCCGCAACAGGATCTGTCCGCCGGGCACCTGAAAGTGCTCGTGGTCGAAGGCAAGCTCGAAGGCATGAAGGGCGCAGAAAACAGCCGGCTCTCGGATCGCGAACTGGCCATGGCCTTTCCCGGCAAAAGCGGTGAACTGGTCAACCTGCGCGAGATCGAGCAGATGGTCGATCAGCTCAATCGCCTGCCATCCAATCAGGCCAAAATGGAGCTGGCGCCGGGGCAGAATGTCGGCGGCAGCGAAGTGCGCGTCACCAATACGCCGCAGAAGCCATGGCGCGCCGGCCTGTCGCGCAGCAACGATGGCCAACGCAGCACCGGCGAGCAGCAGTGGGGCACGTCGTTCGACTGGGACAGCCCGCTGGGTCTGGCCGACCAACTGAGCCTGCGCGGCGGTCACGATGCGATGACCGATCACCAGCACACCTCCAACAACGCCATGCTCAATTACAGTCTGCCGTGGGGCTGGTGGACGTTCAGTTACACCTACAGCCAGAGCGAGTACCGCTCGCAGATCGCCGCCAACGGCTACAACTTCAAGCAGACCGGCGACAGCGAAAACCATCAGTTGCGCGCCGAACGCGTGATCCATCGCGACGCGGTCAGCAAGACCTCCCTCAGTGCGGGACTTTCGTACCTGCGCAGCAACAACTTCATCGAAGACAGCAAGCTCAAACTGAGCAGCAATCGCGTCAGCGAAGCGCAATTCGGCTTCAACCATGGCCGTCGCATCGGCAGCGCATTCGTCAACTTCGACGCTGGCATGCAGGAGGGCATCGGCGCTTTCGATGCGCAGGGCAGTCACGATCCCGGCCCCGGCGAACCGGACGCACGCTATCGCAAATACACCGCAACCCTGAGCTATTTGCAGCCATTCAAATTGCTCGGTGAGTCCTTCAGCTTCAGCAGCCTGATGACCGGCCAGCGCAGCGAAGACGTGCTGTTCAGCCCACAACGCACCAGCCTCGGCGGCTCGGCGTCGATCCGTGGCTACAAGGATCAATCGCTGTCCGGCGACAGCGGTGGTTACTGGCGCAACGACCTGCGCTGGAGCCGCCCGGTGACTGC
Organism: Pseudomonas sp. RG1; assembly: GCF_025910115.1. NCBI lineage: Bacteria > Pseudomonadati > Pseudomonadota > Gammaproteobacteria > Pseudomonadales > Pseudomonadaceae > Pseudomonas > Pseudomonas sp. RG1. The sequence goes on along the minus strand of NZ_JAPCIK010000029.1, from coordinate 93,065 downwards.
CGAATGGCTGCAACCGGTGTTCGCCGAATACGGCACCAGCCTCGGTTACGACCAGGGCGTAATTCGCGGCGATCGCTACAACGGCGATCAGCACGGGCGCATGTCGAGCAACTCGCTGGAGCTGTTCGCCCGTGGTCAGCATGTGGCCGCCAGCGTGACTTTCGCGCATTCCCTGGAACGACCGGACGCGCTGACCGAGCGTGAAGCGCCGATCTATTTCCGCCTGGACTTTTTCATCTAAACGCTAGTAATCGGGGTCATTGACATGGACGTTCGCCAGTTTGCCTTCCTCGCAGATCAGCCGAGTGCGGTCGTTAAAAACCGTGAGTTGTTCCTTGGCATGCCCAAGCGCGGACTGGCCTTCCTGCTGGCCAACGTCATGTTCTGGCAACCGGTCTGGGCGCAGGCCGACGGCATCGTCGTTGCCAACCCGAATACCACGCTGGACCGTGCCGGCAACGGCGTGCCGATCGTCAACATCGCCACGCCCAATGCCAGTGGCCTGTCGCACAACCAGTTCCACGATTACAACGTCGGCGCACAGGGCGTCATCCTCAACAACGGCGCGACTCAAACTTCGAACACGCAACTGGGCGGTCACGTCATCGGTAACCCGAACCTGAAAAACAGCGGTTCGGCGCAGGCGATTCTCAACGAAGTCATCAGCGGCAACCCGAGTCAGTTGCGCGGTTACACCGAAGTAGCCGGGCAGTCGGCGCGGGTCATCGTCGCCAACCCCTACGGCATCACCTGCAATGGCTGCGGTTTCATCAACGCACCACGGGTGACGTTGACTACCGGTAAACCAGTGCTGGAAAACGGTCGGCTGGATCGCTTTCAGGTCGATCAAGGCAGCGTGGCTATCGAAGGCGCGGGCATCAACGCAACCAATATCGACCGCTTCGAAATCATCACCCGCAGCGCCAAAATCAATGCGCAGATCCAGGCACAGAACCTGACCATCGTCGCCGGTCGCAACGACGTCAACGCCGACACCCTTAACGCCACTGCCCGCGCCGATGACGGTAGCGCCAAACCCCAATTGGCCATCGACTCCTCGGCACTCGGCGGCATGTACGCCGGGGCGATCAAGCTGGTCGGCACCGAGGCCGGCGTCGGGGTGAAACTCGACGGCAAACTGATCGCCAGCGGCGGCGATATTCAGCTCGATGCGAACGGGCAACTGAGCCTGGCCGACACCTCGGCCACCGGCGCGGTCAACGTCAAAGCTGCCAGCCTCGACGCGCAAGCTCCGATTTACGCCGGCACATCGCTCAACGTACAGACCCAAGGCAACCTGACCAACCGCCAGACCTTGGCCGCCCGCGACAGCGTGGTGCTCAGCGCCGGTGGGCAACTGACCAATGCCGGCGCTATTGAAGCTGGCGTCAACGCAGACGGCAGCCGTAACAACAGCGGTGATCTGAGCCTGAGTGCACAGGCCATCAACAACAGCGGCAAAGACCTCACCGCCAGCCGCAACCTGACGGTCAACGCAACGCAGATCCTGAACAATCAAAACGGCACGCTCAGCGCGCAAAACATCAGCATCAGCGGCGGCATGCTCAACAACCGCAGCGGGCAAATTCTCGGTGATCTGGGCCTGAACATCGACCTGAGCGGGGCGCTGGACAACCGTGATGGCGTTCTTGGTTCGGGGCGTTTGGTCAATCTCAAAGCCGCGAGTCTGGATAACCGCGAGGCCGGTGCGGTGGTCAGCGATGGCAGCCTGACGGCGCGCATCAGTGGCACCCTCGACAACCGCAACAAAGGTGACATCTCGGCCAAAAGCGCCCTTGATCTGCAGGCCGGCACGCTGCTCAACAGCGACGGCAAAGTCATCGGTAAAAACACGCTGGCCCTGCGCGGTGATGTGGTCGATAACAGGGGCGGTGTGATCCAGGCTGACCAGCAACTGAACCTTAACGTCGCACAACTGGATAACCGCGAAAAGGGTGTGATCAGCGGCAAACAAGGCCTGACCTATGTGGGCACTCGCCTGGACAACAGCGGTGGGCTGGTCAGCGCGGCCGGCGCGGTCAATCTTACCGCCGCAGAGATCCAAAATGCTGCCGGGCGCATTGCCAGCCAAAGCGACTTGCTGGCAACCATCGGCCTGCTGCAGCAACAGGGCGGCGAACTGGTAGCGCAAGGCAATTTGAGCCTGAGCGGCAAGTCCCTCGATAACCGTAACGGCGGACTGGTCGGCACCACCCAAACGCTGACCCTGTCGGTGGATGACGTCGACAACCGCAGCGGCGAAATCTCCAGCAGCCTGTTGATGAACGTCAAAGGTCTGCGTCTGGACAACAGCGACGGCGGCAAGATTCTTTCCGGCAGCGATCTCGGATTGAGCGTCGGCAAACTGATCAACCAGAGCAAAGGTTTGATCGCCGCGACCAAAGGCGCGGCGACGGTCACTGGCAACACGCTCGACAACGGTGGGGGGACGCTCAACAGCCTCAACGGTCTGGTGATTACCCTCGATGATGCGCTGAGCAATTCTCTTGGCGTGATCAACAGCGACGGCACGCTGACCATCAATGCCGCACGCATCGACAACAGCAACGGCAGTCTCGGCAGTGGCGGCGATCTGAAGCTGACCAGCACTGGCGCGTTGTTCAATCAGGCCGGTTCGATCAATACCGACCGCGCGCTGACCGTCAACAGCGGCAGTCTGGATAACAGTCGCAAAGGTGTGATTTACGCCCAAGGCAGTAGCCGGGTCGAGACCGGCGCTTTCAATAACAACGATGGCGGCAAACTCACCAGCGGTGCGGCACTGACGCTCAAGGCCGGCCAGGTCAACAACGCCGCTGGCCGCATCGCCAGTCAGCAGGCGCTGGATGTTTCGCTCAGCGGGCTTGATCAGCAGGGCGGTGAACTGTTCAGCAAGGCCGACCTGACGCTCGATCTGAATCACGGCCAGTTGAACAACCAGAACGGTTTGATCAATGCACCCGGTACGCTCCTGCTGAAAAACCTCAACGGCGTGAACAACCAGGGCGGGGAAATTTCCAGCCAGCAGGCTTTCACATTCGCCGCGCGTGAGCTGGACAACAGCAACGGCAAACTGCTCAGCCAGCAGGGCCTGACGTTGCGCATCGCTGGGGCATTGAACAACCTCAAAGGCGTCATCTCTGGCGCCTCGCTCGACAGCCACAGCGGCAATCTGGGCAACCATGAAGGCTTGATCAGCAGTCGCGGCGAGTTGTTGCTGACTGTCGACAAGACCCTGGATAACCAGCTCGGTACGGTCATCGCTGACGGCCAACTGACCGTCAACGCTGATGAACTGGTCAACCGTGAAGGCAACATCGCCGGCAAGGCCGATGCCGGCGTGCAGGCCAAAACCGTCAACAATCAGAAGGGGCAACTGATCGCCACCGGCGTGCTCAAACTGCAGGCCGGTCAACTCGATAATCAGCAGAACGGTTTGCTCGGTTCGAGCAAGGACATGACCCTGACCGTCGCTGACCTGGACAACCGTGGCGGCGAAATCAGCAGCAGCGGCGATTTGCTGGTCACTGGCACAAAACTCGACAACAGCGACGGCGGCAAGATTTACACCGGCAAAGGCCTGACCCTGACTGTCGACGAAGTGCTCAACCGCAGCAAAGGGCTGATCAATGCGGGCGCCCGGTTCACTCTGCAGGGCCGCTCGCTGACCAACGACGGCGGCGAATTGCTCAGCCAGCAAGGCATGTCGCTGAACCTCACCGGCGCCGTTGACAACAGCTCGGGCAAGGTCAGCAGCGAAGGCACGCTGGCGGTCGACACCGCGAAATTGACCAACGTTGGCGGTAGCCTGTCCAGCGCGGCAGATCTGAAGGTGGACAGCGACGGCAGCATCGATAACCAGGCTGGCCAGATCGTCACCGATGGCACGCTGCTGCTGACTGGTGCCAGCCTCGATAACCGTCAAAAGGGCACGCTCAGCGGCAAAGGCGCGGTCACCGTGACCACTGGCGCCTTTGATAACAGCAACGGTCGACTCAGCAGTGCCGACACCCTGAACCTCACGGCGGGTCAGGTCACCAACGGCGGCGACGGCAGTATCGGTAGTCAAAACGCGCTGACGGCTTCGGTCAGCGGCCTCGATCAGCAAGGCGGCAAGCTGTTCAGCAACACGCAACTGAGTCTGGATTTGAACCACGGTCAGTTGAACAACATTGGTGGTTTGATCAACGCCCCGGGCGCGCTGCTGCTCAAGCAGCTCAAGGGCGTCAACAACCAGGGCGGCACGATTTCCAGCGCCGAGGCGTTCACCCTGACTGCACAAAGCCTGGACAACAGCGACGGCAAGCTCTTGAGCAATCAGGGCCTGACCCTGCGCATCGCAGCGGCGCTGGACAACGTCAAAGGCATGATCGGCGCCGCCGCCATCGACGCGCACGCGGCAAGCCTGAACAACAGCGGCGGCAACCTGGTCAGCCGGGGCGACCTCGACCTGACTGTGGACGGCTTGCTGCGCAATGACGGCAAAGGCTTGATCAGCGCGGCGCAGTCGCTCGAGATCAGCAGTGCCGGGTTGAACAACCGCGACAGTGGTTTGATCAACAGCCAAGGCAACCTGACCCTGACCGCCACCGGGCTGGACTCCAGCGAAGACGGCGAGGTTTCTGCCAGCGGTGACATGGACTTGAAACTGACGTCCCTGACCCAGAACGGCGGACGCCTGCTGGGCGACAAAGCCGTGACCCTCGACCTTGCCAATGGTGATCTCGACAACCAGCACGGCTTGCTCACGGCTCAAGGGCCACTGACGCTCAAACGCCTGCGTGACGTGAAAAACCAGAGCGGCGAGATCTCCAGCGACCTCGGTTTCGATCTCATTGCTCAAGCGCTCAACAACACTTCCGGCAAGATCATCAGCGGCGAAAAACTGCTGTTGCGTGGCACCGCACTGATCAACCAGAAAGGCCTGATCTCCGGCTGGCAGGGACTCACCGTCAACGCCGACAGCCTCGACAACCGCAACAGCGGAACGCTCTCCAGCAAGTTCGCCGATGTCTCGGTCGACCTCAAGGACGCGCTGCTCAACAGTAGCAACGGTGCACTGGTTGCTCAGGGAAGCCTGACCGTCAAAGCGGGCAGCCTCGACAACAGCAACAAGGGCAATCTCAGCAGTGGCGCAGCGCAGACCCTGACATTGGGTGGTGCGCTGAATAACAGCCAGGGCCTGATTTTCAGCGGCGCGGCACTGGATGTGGTCAGCACGGCGTTCACCAATGTCGGCGGCTCAGTCAATGCCGAACAGGCGTTCACCGCCACCGCCACGCGTCTGGACAACAGTGCCGGACAAATCGCCAGCAACGACGCAATCACTCTCGGCCTGAGCGGCGAGCTGAACAACAACTCCGGCAAACTGGCGAGCAGCGGCGCGATGTTGCTCAAGGGCGTCACCGACCTGCGCAACCAGAACGGCCAAATCGCCAGCCAGAAAACCCTTGAGGTGCGTAGCGGTTCGCTGAACAACAGCAACAAGGGTACGGTCGCGGCCAACGATCAGTTGCAGATCATCGCAACGGGCGCCGTCAATAACAGCGCTGACGGTCTGATCTACAGCCAGAACGCTGGCGTAGAGCTGAGCGCCGCCAGCCTGGGCAACGGCAAAGGTTCGATTCAGAGCGAAGGCGCGTTGACCCTGGACATCGGCGCTGACTTCGACAACCAGAGCGGCAAGGTCATCGCGCAGAACGGCAAGGTCTTCGTCAAAGCGGCCAACATCGACAACCGTGGCGGCATTCTTTCCAGCATCAAAGGCGCACTGGAAGCACGCACCGTCGGCGTGCTGCGCAACGGTTTTGACCTGAACAACAATCGTCAGGGCGGCATCATCCAGGCGCAGGCTCTGACCCTGACCGCACTGGCCGGGCTGAACAACAACGGCGGGCGCATTTCCGCACAGTCCGCTGACAGCAGCATTACCACCACCGCGCTGGATAACAGCAGCGGTGTGCTGTATGCGAAGGGATCGCTCGGCGTCACCGGCTCGAATCTGGAAAATGCCAGCGGCCAGATCGCCGCGAATCGCATTGACTTCGGCCTGACGGGTGCGTTGCGCAACGGCACGGGCGTCATCGAAAGCGAAACCCAACTGAGCGTAAAAGCGGCCAGCGTAGACAACCAGAACGGTCGTCTGCGTTCGCTGGGCAATACCGGCAAGACCCTGTTCCAGATCGGCGGTCTGCTCGACAACCGCAACGGCGTGCTGGAAACCGCCAACGTTGACATGACCCTCGCGCTCGGCGGCTTCCTCAATGGCGGCGGGCAACTCAACCATGTCGGACGCGGCAAGTTCGACATCTCCACCGCTAATGTCATCGGCGCCGGCGGCAGCATCGTCACCGGCGGACTGTTGGAACTCAACGCCGACAGCTGGAGCAACTCCAACGTCATTCAGGCCGGTCGCCTGAACGTCAATGTCGGGCAGTTCAGCCAGACCGCGAGCGGCAAGCTGCTGGCTTCGGATTCGCTGCAGATCCGTGGCGGCAACTGGAGCAACGACGGGCTGATCGCCAGTGACGGCGACATAGACGTACAGATCGGCGGTAGTTACAGCGGCAATGGGCGGCTGTCGAGTATTGGCGCGATCAACCTTACAGTGGCACAGCTGACGCTGAGCTCAACTTCCAGTATCGCCGGCGGCGGCAAAACGCAGATCCAGACAGGGGGCTTGCTCACCAACGCCGGACGCCTGACGTCGAACTCAGATTTGGACGTCGAAGCTGGGAGCCTCAGCAACACTGGCACCCTCGGTGGTTCTCAGGACGTGACAATCAGAACCGCAAATCTGGTGAATGATCGAGGCCTTCTTTTCAGCGGCCAGAATACCGTTCTGGAGACCACGGGCTTTACCAACAATTATGCCGATGTCTACAGCCTGGGCGCCTTGACGATCAGGGGTTACAGGGGGGGCGAACGGGCCAGCATTCTGGAAAACATTTCTGGAACGATGGAGAGCGCTGGCGACTTTTCGATCAATGCAGAGACAATGAATAACCGCGGCGACAAGTTCGAAGTGTCACGCAAATTGGTGTCTGGATTTATCGCCACCAAATGCAACGATTGCAGTGGTGACACCTACTACGTCGAATTCGGCTTGAAGGAAATTTATGAAGGCGGCGTGTCTGATCAGTCGCCTGGCGCCAAATTGGTTTCGGGTGGCAACTTTACGTTCAACGGTGGTGCCTTCCTTAATAGCCGAAGTGAAGTTGTTGCGGCGCGTGATATCACCATCAATGCCATCGACTTCAGCAATATCGGAGCGTCTGCTGGCACGATCGAACGCACACGCATCTACAACATGCCCGGCATTACCGACGGGACTTACTCCCGCTTCATGCGTGGTGATGTCTGGAATTACAATCAGCGCAACGATAACGGGCCGCTGACGTTTCACTACATGGATGACGCGCGGCAATTCCGAACCGGCAAGCTTGGTTCAGAGGATTTTTACCGTAAAGGAAGCTTGGAATCCCGGGCTATCTTGGTCGACAGTGAAACTGGTGCCAAGCTGATGAAATATGGTGCTTATCAGTTTCCGGCCGCCAGAGAACAATCGGAATACGATCCGAATAATCTGCTTTCGATTCCAGCGGCTCTTGCCAATTTGACCCCGGTCAGCGACACCGAAATTTCCCGCAACGGTGGCGCGGTGCAAAGTGCAGTGGTCCAAGCCGGCGGTAAGGTCAATATTACGGCCACAAAGAACCTGACAAACAGCGTGATCCATGAGGATTATGGCTTCATCGCTGGGGTTGATCGTGTCCAGAACACCCAAGGTGGCGGAACCGGTCAGCCGCTTTTGGTGCACCTCAACAGCCAACTGCCTCCAGACCTAGCGCAACAGCAAGTAAATCCGCTGAGCTTGCCGGGCTTTTCCCTGCCAACGGGCGAAAACGGTCTGTTCCGGCTGAGCGGGCAGGGCTCCAGCAGTACCGCAGCCAGCAATACCGGGCCAGCACCAACGTGGACGGTCGGTAATGTTGTGGTAAATGCCCAGGACCATCTGGTCGCAGCGACCAGTGGCGGGCCGCGCAACCTGTTCATCGATGCCCCGGCAGCGGTGTCTGACAGCACGCGCGCCGTTGATACCTTCCAGCGCACCCCAAGCATGGTTCAGGCGGTTGCCAGTACGGTCGACGTCAAGGTGCCCGAGGGCAGTGCCGGGTCGGGCATGCCGAGTCGCGGCAACGACATGAAGGAGTCGATTGACACCCGTCCGGTCACTCGTGTCACCGGCCTGCCGGACACCACGGCACCGTCCAATCCGCACAAATACCTGATCGAAACCAATCCGGTGCTGACCGAGCTCAAGTCGTTCATGAGCTCCGATTACCTGTTGGAAAAACTCGGCTTCGACCCAGACCAAAGCGCCAAGCGCCTCGGCGACGGTCTCTATGAGCAACGCCTGATCCAGCAAGCCGTCACCGCCCGCACCGGCCAGGCCTTCCTCGACGGCCAGACCTCCAACGAGGGCATGTTCAAGTACCTGATGAACAACGCCATCGCCAGCAAGGACGCGCTCAACCTGTCCGTCGGCGTCGGCCTCACCTCGCAGCAAGTCGCCGCACTGACCCACGACATCGTCTGGCTCGAAGAACACGAAGTGAACGGCGAAAAAGTGCTGGTGCCGGTGGTGTATCTGGCCCAGGCCAACGGCCGCCTCGGCCCGACCGGGGCGTTGATTGCCGGTAACGATGTGACGCTGATTGCTGGGGAGAATCTCGATAACGTTGGTACGTTGAAGGCGACCAATAACCTGTCGGCCACCGCAGGCAAGGATCTGGTCAACAGCGGCTCGATTGAGGCTGGAAATCGTCTGGATTTGTTGGCCGGCGACAATATCGTCAATAAATCTGGAGGAATTATCTCCGGACGTGACGTCAGTATGGTGGCGCTTACAGGTGACATCATCAACGAGCGTACAGTGACCAGTGCTGACTTTAGTAAAAACGGTCAAACCCGATATCACGAGTATCTGGACAATGCTGCACGTATTGAAGCGGCCAATGATCTGACCATTAGTGCAGCACGGGATGTAACCAGCAGTGGTAGCGTTATCTCTAGCGGTCTGGATACCAAGATCGAGGCAGGTCGCGACGTAAGTATTGTTTCTACACAGCAGGTGCAAGTTGAGTCCGGGGGACGAAATCAAAGTTCCATTACTCAATTCAGTTCCAGCTTAAACGCCGGGCGCGATGTAGCCATCAGTGCGGGGCGTGACTTCAGCGCCATCGCGAGCGGAATCGATGCCAAGCGAAATGCTGTGATCCTCGCTGAAGGTGATTTAACGGTTACCTCCGCTGCCGATGAAAGTCACTCATACTCCAAAAGCAAGAAGCTCACTACCCAAGAGGATCATGTCAAGCAGATAGCCAGCAGTATAACTGCAGGCGGTAATGTGGCGATGCGAGCGGGTAATGACCTTGCATTGATTTCAAGTCGGATCACTGCAGGTGATGAAGCCTATTTAGTCGCTGGAAATAATCTCGACGTACTCGCGGCCCAAGACAGCGACTATTCGTTGTACGACAAAAAGAAGAAAGGCAGTTTCGGTAAAAAACAAACTCGACGCGACGAAGTTACCAAAGTTACTCATGTCGGCAGCGAGATTAGCACTGGAGGCGATCTGGTATTGGCCAGTGGTGGTGATCAGCGTTATCAGGTTGCGAAGCTGAACAGCGGTAAAGATCTGGTTCTTCAAAGCGGCGGTTCAATCACCTTTGAGGGAGTTAAAGACCTCGATCAGGAAAGTCATCAGAAAAGTAGTACCAGCATGGCCTGGAACTCCATGAAGGGTAAGGGGCACACCAACGAAACCCTGCGCCAGAGCGAACTGGTTGCACAAGGGAATCTGGTGATCAAAGCCGTTGATGGTCTGCATATCGACGTCAAAGACATCAACAAAAAAACAGTCAGCGAAAGTATTGATGCAATGGTTAAGGCTGATCCTCAGCTGGCTTGGCTGAAAGAGGCCGAGAAGCGTGGCGATGTCGACTGGAACTTGATTAAGGAGACTCACGAGTCTTTCAAATACAGCAGCTCGAGCCTGGGTCAAGGCGCAATGCTCGCAATCATCATAGTTGTAACGGTGCTCACGGCAGGCGCTGCAAGCGCTGCTGTGGGTAGCGTTGCGGGTGCTGGCGTCGGAAGCGGGTCGGCAATGGCAGCGGCTGGTAGCACCGCTATGGTTGAGGCAGGGACCGCGGTGGGGACCGCAGCAGCCGGTTGGGGCAACGTGATGGTTTCCAGCGTACTCACTTCGATGGCCGGTTCGGCCGCTGTGAGCACGATCAACAACCGGGGGAATGTTGGTGCAGTACTCAAAGACATCACTTCCGAAGACAACTTAAAAAACTATGCTGTCGGGGCTGCTACCGCCGGATTTACCAGCGGTTACCTGGATGATGCGTTTGGTGTGACCAGCGATAACGTCAACAAGGTTACTCACGGTTTTGATCTGAGCAGCCTTGAAGGTATTGGTAAATTCAGTGCTTATTCTGGGGCGCAAGGATTGTTCCAGGCGGGTGTCAGTACGGCGATAAATGGTGGAAGTTTCACAGACAATCTTGGTTCGTCAATGACTGCTCAGGCGCAAGCCGTTTTACAGGCCGTGGCCTTCAACGCAGTTGGCGATTATGCGAAGAAACAGAAATGGCCTGATGGCAGTCTCCAGAAAACAATTTTGCATGCCGTCGTCGGCGGGCTCCTGAGTGAAGCGGCAGGCAAGGGGTTCGCCACGGGTGCAGCGGCAGCAGGCGCCAACGAAGCGTTGAGCAATAGCTTGGCCGCAATTGTCAAAAACAATCCGAAGTTTCAGCTCACGGCATCTCAGTTGGTGGGCTTGACGGCTGCGGGGTTGGTAGGTGGAGACCTGCAAACAGGTATCGACATTGCCAAGAACGCAACCTCATTCAACCGGCAATTACATCCGGATGAGATCAAATTTGCTTCTGATGATGAACGGGTTAATCGATACGCTGCAGAAAGGGGAATTAGTGAAGATCAAGCCCGGACTGAGTTGCTGCGTACGGCCGCAGCAATGGTGGACAAGGGCTGGAATGCGACCTTCAGTGAAAGCGATGGTAAGACCAATGCAGCGGCGAATTTCCTTCGTACGGAAGTTTCACAGTCGCAGAATACTGGGTTGTTTCGGGTCACTCTAGCTGACTACAACGACGAAAGGCTGGGCTTGAAGGAGCTGCTCAAAGACCGAGATTCAGTCAAAGCTCTGCTCGACCACATTGCTTTGGTCGATCCATACAAGTACCGGCACGATCCGAAGTACCAAGCAGAAATCCTCAATGCAAAGGGAATCGGTAGCGCTGAAGGCTTCGCGGCCGTCATGGAGGGACTTGTCAGTTCCAGCTCGAAATCAGCCTTGTGGGTGATGGGAGCCGTCAATTGCCCTAGCTGCGCTGCTACCGATCTGGAGGCAGCTTTTGACTCGGTCATGAATTGGCCGGAGGAGGTTCGGCTCAAGGGGTATCTGGATGTCTTGCACACCATGCAAGACAACGGAATTGATGTCGTCAGGGCGAATGCAGCAGTGGCTACGGCCACGGGTGTCGGACTTGGGCTGGTGTTGGATGGGGGATTGTCCTGGGGCGTGAAAGACACCGTGCCCACGATTTCAACGGTGAAGCCGGATCCTTTGATTTATTTGTCCAACTCAACGGCTCCGGAAGTTCGTACAGGCCTTATAAACGCCCTTCAAGAAATACGCAGGGAGCTTCCTGCGCAGGGCAACGCTGCATTTGCAGAAATAAAGATTGACTCGCTATCTGCCGAGCCCATGGTGTTCAAGGCATACAGTAAATACAATGATCGTGAAGGATCCTATTTGCCGAAACCGCCAGGTGATGTGGATACATGGGTCTTGAAGCCAAAGGTCGCATCGAGTAAATATGTAAATTCACCTGAAGGGTACATGCGAGATATGGATACGGAATTCAAGATTCTTGAAACAGTGGCGCAACGGCTCGGTGATAACAAGGAGGCAGTTGGGAGAATAGACTTGATTTCCGAGAAGGCTGTCTGTCCTAGCTGTACCGATGTGATCACTCAGTTCCGTGACCGCTATCCAAAGATTCAATTGAATGTATTTACGGTGGAAAATTGAATATGCGAGTCGATAGTATGTTTAATCAGGCCAAGGCTATGGTTGCAGGGAACTATAGTTACGCGATTGATGAGCTTTGTTTTCGTCCGGAACAAGCGTTTGCGTATACTCAGGACGAATTGGAGCGTCTTATGCGAAAGGATGCTCCTGGCGCAAACGCAGTTCTTCAGACTGCTATTTACATGGAAGGCATTCGTCGAGGGCTAAGGCTGTCAAAGGAAAGTCAATACGCGATTGATATGTTGGAGGTTTTGGCAGATACGTACGAAAAGTGCAGTGTTGAGAGTCTTATAGAAATCGGCGTTGATGATAAAGAATTAGAAATTATCCAGTCTGATATGGACACTGTTAGAAAAGTGTTTTTGTGATGAAAATTATAAGGCCGGGCTTTAACTGCTTTTTGAAGGGTAAATGGGGATAGATCACGTTTAATTCAATTAGCTGAAGCACCGGTACCGTTCATACCTTGTTGAAAGCATTTTTTAGGGGTTGTCCCTTTTTATTCAATTTAGCGTTAGCGAAGTGTCAGAGTAGTGAGAGGTATGTTGGATAAATATTTAGATGAAGTTGTGCGCATTCTGATGAGGGTTGCCGCTAATAAGGTGTGAATCAAAATAAGGGCAGGTTGTCGGCTGCAATATCTGGAGCTTAAAGCACACGAGGATCAACCATTGAGCAATGTTGAAGCACTGAATGGCTTTCTGCGTGAATACGTTCATGTGGAAAGTCTTCGCCTGGATTCCGAAGATGGACTTACCGGTTACAACCTGTTGATGACGCTGGCGAAGTCTTCGGATCCTGGAGCAGCGACTATCGCGGTCATATTTTTTAACGTGGGCGGTTTGAACGTGCGGGGATTTGGTGGTGGCTTGACACAGTTCATGGACCTTTGCGTGTCGCGGGTTGAAGGCGGACTGGATCGTATCCGGTATGAGCTGGTTGATGAGGAAGAAGAAAAAATAGCCTTCAACTTCCACTCCTTCAAAGTGCTCAGCGAGGACCGTGGCAGCGGCGAATAGGCTGCGAAAGCCAGGTTGCACAAGTCGATGCTGTTTCCAAAGAAACGCCCCGTCTGAAGCGGGGCGTTTTTTTTGGTTTAACCTGCGAAACCTTTAGCGAAACGCCGGCACCACATGCTTGATAAACAACTCCAGCGACTTCTTCTTCTCTTCATGCGGCAAGCTGTTGTCACACCAGAAACTGAACTCATCCACGCCCAGTTCCTGGTAGTACTTGATCCGCGGAATGATCTCTTCCGGCGTACCAATCATCGCCGTCTTGTGCAGGCTCTCCAGCTCAAACTCCGGACGTCCGGCAAACTTCTCTTCCGGGCTCGGCGCGAGGAAGCCATTGACTGGTGTTTGCTTGTTGCCAAACCACGCATCGAACGTGCGATAGAAACGTGAGATGGCTTTCGCGCCGACCTTCCAGCCGTCCGGGTTATCAGCGGTGTGCACGTGGGTGTGGCGCAGCACCATCAGTTGTGGGCGCGGTACGTCTGGGTTGTTGTCCAGTGCAGTCTGGAATTTGTTCTTCAGGTCGAGGACTTCTTCGTCGCCTTTCATCAATGGCGTGACCATGACGTTGCAGCCGTTGGCGACGGCGAAGTTGTGCGAGTCGGGGTCGCGGGCGGCGATCCACATGGGTGGGTTGGGCTTCTGGATCGGTTTCGGCACGCTGGTGGAGGTGGGGAATTTCCAGATGTTGCCGTCGTGGGCGTAGTCGCCTTGCCACAGGGCGCGGACCACCGGGACCATTTCGCGCAGGGCCTGGCCGCCGCTGGAGGCGGGCATGCCGCCGGCCATGCGGTCGAATTCAACTTGATAGGCGCCGCGTGCGAGGCCGACTTCCATGCGGCCGTTGCTGATCACGTCGAGCAGGGCGCATTCGCCGGCGACGCGTAGCGGGTGCCAGAACGGCGCGATGATGGTGCCGGCGCCGAGGTGGATGGTGGTGGTTTTCGCTGCGAGGTAGGCCAGCAGCGGCATCGGGCTTGGGGAGATGGTGTATTCCATGGCGTGGTGTTCGCCAATCCACACGGTGCTGAAACCGCCAGCCTCGGCCATCAGCGTCAGTTCGGTCAGGTCTTCGAACAGTTGGCGGTGGCTGATGCTTTCGTCCCAGCGTTCCATGTGTACGAACAGGGAAAATTTCATGACGCTACCTCGAGTCTTTTGTAATTGGCCGGTCGTATGCGGGCCTGTCGAACTGACGTGAGCGCTGTGCGCTCGCGAGTCTTCTCACCATTCAAGCACGCCTTCGAGGACGGCTGTTCGGTTGATTGAATATTGGTATACCATAATACGGAATATCCGCAAAACATTTCTGACCGACACTTCGAACAAGGAAGGCGCAAGCAATGAACATAAAACAAAAACTGACTCTGGCTTTTGCGGTAATCGCCAGCCTGCCGGTGTTACTGGTGGCAGCGCTGATCATCCTCAATGTCCGCGAGAGCGCGCGCGACACCTTTACCGACAGCACCGGGCGCGAAGTGCGTCAGGTGGAGAACGCGATGCAGCTGTTCTTCGAGGGCATCAGCCAGAACGTTGCTTACCTGGCCGAGCATCCACAACTGCAGAGCATCGACACCAGCCTCAAACGCTACCTGAGCAGCGACGCCGCGCAAGTGCCAATGGGGCCGCAGGATCAACAGCTGTTCAAGCTGTTCGACGGTCTGGCCAAGGCGCACCCGGCTTACACCTATCTATCTGTCGGCACCGAGCAGGGCGGTTATCTGTTCTGGCCGGGCGATGCGAAGTTGGCGAACTACGATCCGCGCACCCGCCCCTGGTACAAAACCGCGATGGCCAATCCCGGCAAAACCCTGCGCACCGAGGCCTATTACTGGGCGGCGGATGACGTGGTGCTGGTGAGCACTGTGCGCAGTTTCAACAACCAGTTGGGCAGCAATGCCGGGGTGGTCAACATCGATGTGTCGCTCAAGCAGTTGACCGATCTGGTCAAGCAGATCCGCCTCGGTGAGAGCGGTTATCTGTTGTTGATGGAAGCCAACAACACCGTGCTGGTGGACCCGAGCGATCCGGCGCACAACTTCAAGAAACTCAGCGATCTCGGCGACGGTTATCAGCAACTGGCCGAGGCGGGCAAAGGCCTGGTCGAGGTGCAACTGGCCGGCGAGGATTACATGGCGCTGGTCTGGCCGTCGCAAGCGTTGGGCTGGCGGTTTGTCGGCTTGGTCAAGGCGAGCGAAGTGATGGCCGGGGCGACGCATTTGACCTGGCTGATCGGCGCGATCGCTGTGGTTTGCGCACTGTTGTTTGCAATGGCCGGCGCGTGGTTTGCCGGGTTGATGGTCAAGCCGATTCGTGGTGTCGCCAGCGGACTCGAAGGCATTGCCCAGGGCGAGGGCGATCTGACTGCGCGACTGGAAGTACGTGGGCAGGATGAAACCGCGCAACTGGCGGGCTGGTTCAACCAGTTTCTTGAAGCGATTCGTACGTTGATTCAGCGCATCGGCCAGGCAGCGGGGCAGATTCACAGCAGCTCTGGCAGCGCCACCGAAGTCTCGGCGGAAATGGCCGACGTCGCTTCGCGTCAGCGTGAGGCGGTGGACATGGTGTCTACGGCGTTTCACGAAATGGTCGCCACTTCCAACGAGGTTGCGCGCTCGTGCAGTCAGGCGGCCGACTCGGCAGACAACGGTCAGCGTCAGGCTCACACCGGGCAGCAGCAGATCGACGCGGCGGTGAGTAACGTCGGGCGCTTGAGCCAGGAGATCGGCCACAGCGCCGAGTCGATGCAGCAACTGGAACAGGACAGCAACGACATTCAGTCCATCCTCGGCACCATCCGCTCGATTGCCGAGCAGACCAATCTGCTCGCGCTCAACGCCGCCATTGAGGCCGCGCGCGCTGGTGAACAGGGCAGGGGCTTTGCCGTGGTCGCTGATGAAGTCCGGGCGCTGGCCAAACGCACTTCGGATTCCACCGGTGAGATTGACGCACTGCTCGGCAATCTGGCGCGGCGCACCCACCAGATGGGCAAGCAGATGCACGCCAGCCTTGAGGTGTCGCAGGAAACCGTGGTGTCGATCAACGAGGCGCGGGCGAGTTTTGAATTGATCCGTGAATCGGTCGACGTGATCCGCGACATGAACACCCAGATCGCCACGGCGGCGGAGGAACAGCATCAAGTGGCAGAGGACATCAATCGGCACATCAGCCAGATTCATGGCGATGCGCAGTTGGTGGCGAGCCTGGCGGATTCGACTCGCCAGGATGCGCAGAACCTGACGGCGTTGTCGCAGACGTTGAATCAGTTGGTGAGCCGGTTTAGGACCTGACACGGTCGCCCAGGCAACACCAAAACCAGTGGGAGCGAGCTTGGTCGCGAAGGCGTCGGGTCAGTCAAAAATGTAACAACTGACCCATCGCATTCGCGAGCAGGCTCGCTCCCACATGGATTTTCGGCGGATTTGAAAATCACGCCACAACCGGCAACGCACCCATCTTGCCGTGGCAATACACCAGCGGTCCGGCGACCTGCTCGGGGACGATCAGGTTCTTCACTGCGCCGACCATGATCGCGTGGTCGCCACCTTCGTATTCCCGCCACAACTCGCACTCGATCACCGCCGTCGCATTGGCGAGGATCGGGTTGCCCAGTTCGCTCAACGTCCACTCGATGCCCTGCGCCTTGTCCTTGCCTTTGCGCGCGAAGGCATAGGCCTCGCTTTGCTGCACGCTGGACAACAGGTGAATCGCAAAGCGTTTGTTCTTGATCAGCACGGGATAGGAGTCGGAGCTGTAGTTGGGGCAGAACAGCACCAGCGCCGGGTCCATCGACAGCGAGCTGAACGCGCTGGCGGTCAGGCCGACAATCTGACCGTCGTCGTCCAGCGTGGTGATAACGGTGACGCCGGACGGGAACGAGCCCATGACTTGTTTGTAAATGGCAGCATCGATCATTGGGTGGTCCTCGGGTGGTGTGACGCGGTTTTTATGGATTGTAGGTCTGATGGTATACCGTAATACATATCTTGCAAGAGCTTTTCTGGTGAACCGATAAACGTGCCACTTTCGTCGGAAACTCAGTGTTTACGGGGCGTTCAGCTAGCCGGTCAGGGGTGGGATCAGCGAGGATAGCGGATCAGACAGCGACAGAATCAGCGGATCAGGCTTGTGCAAAGTTTGGAATACCATAATATGGTCTGCATCTGAGGGGCGACCCAAGAGTCCTCCCGGTTTGGCTTCATACAAAGATAAAAACAGACAAACTCGAGTTCATGCATATGTACCAGATGTCCCGGCAAGATCCGTTGATCGAGAATCATACGGTCGATTACGTCCCACTCGCGGAACGCCACGGGAAGGCCCGCGATCTGTTCACTCTTTGGTTCAGCACCAACATCGCGCCACTGCCCATCGTCACCGGCGCCATGGTGGTTCAGGTGTTCCATCTGAATCTGTTCTGGGGGCTGCTGGCGATTGCGCTGGGGCATATGATCGGCGGCGTGGTGATTGCGCTGGCCTCGGCGCAGGGTCCGCGCATGGGCATTCCGCAAATGGTCCAGAGTCGCGGTCAGTTCGGTCGTTATGGCGCACTGCTGATCGTGTTCTTCGCGGCTCTCATCTACATCGGTTTCTTCATTTCCAACATCGTGCTAGCCGGCAAATCCATCGTCGGCATTGCGCCGTCAGTGCCAGCGCCGCTGAGCATTCTGATCGGCGCGCTGGCCGCCACCGCGATCGGTGTGATCGGCTACAACTTCATCCATACGCTCAACCGCATCGGCACCTGGGTGATGGGCGGCGCATTGCTCGCAGGCTTCATCTACATCTTCGCCCATGACTTGCCGGCGGACTTCCTGACGCGCGGCAGTTTCAACCTCTCCGGCTGGCTGGCGACGGTGTCGCTGGGGATCATCTGGCAGATCAGCTTCTCGCCATACGTCTCCGACTATTCGCGTTATCTGCCAGCAGACATCGGTATCGCCAAACCCTTCTGGGCGACGTATCTGGGCGCGACGCTGGGCACGATTCTGTCGTTCAGTTTTGGCGCGGTGGCAGTGCTGGCGACGCCGGAAGGCACTGAAGCGATGGCGGCGGTCAAGCAGTCCACCGGCTGGCTGGGGCCGATTCTGATGGTGCTGTTTCTGCTCAACATCATCAGCCACAACGCGCTCAATCTGTATGGCGCGGTGTTGTCGATCATCACCTCGATTCAGACCTTCGCCAGCCAGTGGACGCCGAGCATCAAGGTGCGCGTGGTGCTGTCGAGCGTGATCCTTGCCGGATGCTGCGTGGTCGCCCTCGGTGCTTCGGCGGATTTCATTTCCGAGTTCATTGGACTGATTCTCGCGCTGTTGCTGGTGCTGGTGCCATGGGCGTCGATCAACCTGATCGACTTCTACCTGATCAAGCGCGGCAACTACGACATCGCCTCGATCTTCCGCGCCGACGGTGGCATCTACGGGCGCTTCAACCTGCACGCGATCATTGCCTACTTCATCGGCATCATCGTGCAACTGCCGTTTGCCAACACCTCGCTGTACGTCGGGCCATACGCCAATCTGGTGGAAGGTGCTGACCTGTCGTGGCTGGTTGGCCTGGTGGTAACGGTGCCGCTGTATTACTGCCTGGCAACTCGCGGTCAGGCGCAGCAGAGCAGGGCGGCCAGACTCGGCTATACCGACTGATCCCAACGGCAACACAGCAATGCCCGGCCCAGCGCCGGGCATTTTTGTTTGCGCATTTCAGCGGTCAAGCAAATTGGCCATATCGATCCCCTTTTGGCCTGCCGCCTACTGTCATCGCGCTACGCTGTCAGCAAGAATCGAAACCATAACAACAGGCTCGACCTTTTTTGCCCTTGGCTATCGTTACAGCCACTGCCGTGTACAGAACATAAAAACCATCGATCTCACGTCGCATTTGGGGAAACAACCATGGTCACGATCAAACGCATTCTGGGCGCCACCGTGTGTGGTCTGACGCTGCTGGCCAGCGCCGTCCAGGCCGAGCAGCGAGAACTGCGGGTGTACAACTGGGCGGATTACATTCTGCCGTCAGTGCCCAAGGACTTCGCCGAGCAAAGCAAGATCAAAGTGACCTGGGACACCTTCGACACCAACGAATCCCTGGAAGCGAAACTGCTCACCGGCAACTCCGGTTATGACCTGGTAGTGCCGTCCAATCAGTTCATCGAAACCCAGATCAAGGCCGGTGTGTTCCAGAAACTCGACAAGTCGAAACTGCCGAACTGGCAGCACCAGGATCCGGCCCTGCTCAAATTGCTCGACGCCAACGACCCCGGCAACCAGTACGGCGTGCCGTACATGTATGGCACCGTGCTGATCGGCTTCAACCCGGCCAAGGTCAAGGCCGCCCTGGGCGAAAATGCGCCGGTGGACAGTTGGGATCTGGTGTTCAAGCCCGAGAACATGGAAAAGCTCAAGGCCTGTGGCGTGGCGATGCTCGATTCGCCGTCGGAAATTCTGCCACTGGCCCTGCATTACCTCGGCCTCGACCCGAACAGCCAGAACCCGGCGGACTATGAAAAGGCCAAGGCCTTGATGATGAAGATTCGCCCGTATGTGACCTATTTCAACTCGGCCAAATACATGACCGACATCGCCAACGGCGACATCTGCGTGGCGATCGGTTATTCCGGCAGCTTCTACCAATTCGGCAATCGCGCCAAAGAGGCGGGCAACGGCGTGGTGGTCGACTGGCGTCTGCCGAAGGAGGGCGCGCCGATCTGGTTCGACACCTTCGCCATTCCGAAGAGCGCTAAGAACGTCGCCGAGGCCCACGAATTCCTCAACCACTTGCTCGACCCGAAAGTGATCGCCCCGATCAGCGATTTCCTCGGTTACCCGAATGCCAACAAGGACTCGATGCCGCTGGTCAACAAGGACATCACCGACAACCCCAACCTGACCCCGACCAGCGAGGCGCTGAAAACCCTGTACGTGGTGCAACCGTTGCCGCAGAAAATGGAACGGGTGCGGACGCGGGTGTGGACCAGTATCAAGTCCGATAAATAAGTGCACTGCACTTCAAATGTGGGAGCGAGCCTGCTCGCGAAAGCGGTGTGTCATTCAACTCCTATGTTGAATGAACCGGCGAATTCGCGAGCAGGCTCGCTCCCACAGGTGGGTTGTGTTGTGTCATTCGGTGCGGCGTTCTGCCTCGCGGCTGGTCACCAGGCTCAACAGCACCGACCCGAGAATCACCGTCCCGACGATTGCCAGCGACCACTCCACCGGCATGTGGAACCACGGCATCAGCACCATCTTGCCGCCGATGAACACCAGCACGATCGCCAGCCCGTATTTGAGCAGGTGAAAGCGATCAGCCATGTCCGCCAGCAGGAAGTACAGCGCGCGCAGGCCCATGATCGCGAAGATGTTCGAAGTGAAAACAATGAACGGGTCGGTGGTGACGGCGAAGATCGCTGGAATGCTGTCGACGGCGAACATCAGGTCGCTGGCCTCGATCAGCACCAGCACCAGGAACATCGGCGTTGCCCAGCGCACGCCGTTCTGCAGGATGAAAAACTTCTCGCCGTGAAAGCCACTGGTGATGCGCATATGCCCGCGCACCCAGCGCAGTAACGGATTCTTTTCCAGATCCGGTTGATGATCAGCGAACACCAGCATCTTGATCCCGGTGATGATCAGGAATACGCCGAAGGCATACAGCAGCCATTCGAACTGCGACACCAGCCAAACACCGGCAAAAATCATGATCGCGCGCATGACGATCGCGCCGAGCACGCCGTACAGCAGCACCCGCCGCTGCAATTCTGGTGGCACGGCGAAGTAGCTGAAGATCATTACGAAGACGAACATGTTGTCGATCGACAGCGACTGCTCGATCAGATAGCCGGTGAGAAATTCCAGGGTTTTCTGTCGGGCGATTTCACCACCGAATTCACCGTGCAGATACCACCAGAGCAACCCGGCGAAGCTCAGCGCCAACAGGCACCAGGCAATCACCCAGGCCGACGCTTCCCGCACCGACACCCGGTGCGCCTTGCGCCCACCGAAGACAAACAAGTCCAGGGCCAGCATGGCCAGAACGAAGACGATGAAGGCGCCCCACATCCAGGGTTCGCCGATATTGATGTTCGTGGCAGGCATGGCACGCTCCCCTGTCTTTGGTTTGAATTGAATCAGACGGGGGCCATGCTAGCGACGCATTTGTGGCAAAGAAAAATCGTTTATTTCTGAGGGTTTGTTCGAGAAAAACGAAGTGTCCTACCTCGGGGCACTTTGGCATTTCATTGGAGCATTCCTGCATCGAAAGTACCGCTGATTGGCGAATCCAACTTCCAGCGATACCGCATCACAGAATTCAGGTTGATATCGAGGGGATATATGGATCAAAGCTCTCCCGTTGCCAGCAGGAATATATCTGCAGTGACCGTGTAGGGGGTTGATTCATAAACGATCTCGAACTCGAGAGTTGCTTTAACTGATTTCCGGCTGTCGTCTACATCGTAAGTAACATTACCTCCCTTGACGCTAACTCCGTAGACCATAAAAACAACTGAATGCTTGCCGGGGCCATAATCCTCGAGTTTATACGTGCCGCTTTTAAGCTCCCGTGGAGTAAGTAATGTCAGCTGGTAGAAGTTCTGCGAGGTTTGATGGCGCCCAATGATGCTGCGCGAGTCTTCTGTGAAGGAGGCGTACCAGGTATGCGTTGTTTCAAACTTTTTAAGGGGCGGAAAATTTTCTGGGAACGTTACGTCGAAGCGCTCGCCTGCGGCGATCTTGTGCGGCAGATCCTGTGGCTTGTCTTCGCTGTCGAGTCCAAGTTTTTTGTTCTTGGTCAGGTCGGTCATGATCGAATCTCCTGATAAAAATGCGTTCCGTTTTTTTGGCAAACCGGCTTTTCCGCCGGTTGGGAGATTCAATTTACGCTTCGGTTTGTGTGCTAACTACTGACAGACCTGACAGGTGCAAAATTTTGATGAATATGGTAGCGAAGTGTCGGGCGATGAGTTACCCCGTATACAAACAGGCCATTGGCACATGCCTCAGCGGAAAAACTCCCCTGGCGTCTCACCAAACTGCTGACGAAACGCGGCGATAAACGCCGAGGTCGAGTCGTATCCACAAGCCAGCGCAACGTCGGTCACACGCTCACCTTTTTCCAGCGGGGTCAGGGCGCCGAGCAAGCGCAAGCGCTGGCGCCAGGCGCGGAAGGTCAGGCCGGTGTCGCGCAAAAACAGGCGCGTCAGAGTCTTTTCGGTGACACCGAATTTTTCGCTCCAGTGGCTCAGGGTGGTCTGCTGCTCCGGGTGTTGCTCCAGGCTCTGATAGATCTGCTTCAAGCGCGGGTCTTGCGGCAGCGGCAGCATCAAGTCGATGGTCGGCGCGTCGGCCAATTGATCAAGGATCACCTGGGCCAAGCGTCCGTCAGGGCCGCTTTCGTCGTATTCCACTGGCACCTGACTGAAGGCGCGAATCAACTCCCTGAGCAGATCGCTGACGCCGAGCACATGGCAGTGCTCGGCGGCCCAACCGGTGACGCTGCTGTCGATGTACAGGCTGCGCATTTCCGTATGCGGTGCGCTGAACACCCGGTGCGGCACGCCGGCCGGAATCCACACCGCACGTTCCGGCGGCGCGACGAAACGGCCGGCGCTGGTCTGCACTTCGAGCACGCCCTGAATCGCATAGGACAACTGCACCCACGGATGACTGTGGCGGCGGGTGAGGGCGCGATTGGGCAGCGATTCGGTGCGTCCGTACACGGGGCGCGGCAGGCTGGGCAACCCGGGAACACTGCGGCGGACGCTTTTGCTATGTCCTTTAGGCGGCATCTTGCGGCTCTTCGGCGTTAGTCGGTAATTGCCAGTCACGTTAGAGTCGTCGGCACGCACTGGCAACCCCCGGATGAATCTCATGACGCGCCCACGTTTTCTGCCCGATAACTTCACGCTGACCTTGATCGGCGTTGTGCTGCTGGCGAGCTTCCTGCCGGCCAGCGGCCAGGTCGCGGTCGGCTTCGGCTGGCTGACCAACATCGCCATCGCCCTGCTGTTTTTCCTGCACGGCGCCAAGCTGTCGCCCGAATCGATCATCGCCGGCGCTGGCCACTGGCGTCTGCATCTGCTGGTGTTCGGCCTGACCTTCGTGCTCTTCCCGATTCTCGGTCTGGCGCTCAAACCGCTGTTGTCACCGCTGATCGGTGATCAGCTGTACATGGGCATGCTCTATCTGTGCGCATTACCGGCCACCGTGCAGTCGGCGATCGCGTTCACTTCGCTGGCGCGAGGCAATATTCCGGCGGCGATCTGCAGTGCGGCGGCGTCCAGTCTGTTCGGGATTTTTCTGACGCCGCTGCTGGTAACGCTGCTGCTCAACGTTCACGGTGACGGCGGTTCGACCCTCGATGCGATAGTGAAGATCAGCGTGCAATTGTTGCTGCCGTTCATTGCCGGGCAGATCGCCCGCCGCTGGATCGGCGCGTGGGTAGGGCGCAACAAGAACTGGCTGAAATTCGTTGATCAGGGTTCGATTCTGCTGGTGGTGTACGGCGCATTCAGCGAGGCGGTCAACGAAGGCATCTGGCAGCAGATTCCGTTGTTCGAGTTGCTCGGCCTGGTGGTGGTCTGCTGCATCCTGCTGACGTTGGTTCTGGTGGCATCAATTCTGTTGAGCAAAGCGTTCGGCTTCAATCAGGAAGACCGCATCACCATTCTGTTCTGCGGTTCGAAAAAGAGCCTGGCGACCGGCGTGCCGATGGCGCAGGTGTTGTTCGCCGGCAGCACCATCGGCGTGCTGATTCTGCCGCTGATGTTGTTCCACCAGATTCAGCTGATGGTCTGCGCGGTATTGGCCCAGCGCTATGCGAAACGACCGGAGTCGGTGCCGGATCTGATGGCGCAGGTTGATCCGTAAAAGCGCTTCACAGCCCCGAATACTTGACCGCCGCTGCCGCCCGCGTCGGCACATCCAGCGTGCGCAGCAACGAAGACACATGGATGCGTACCGTGAACGGGGAGATATCCAGTTCACGGGCAATTTCCTTGTTGGTCTTGCCTTGCGCGATCAAACGCAGCACGTCCTGCTGACGCGGCGTCAGCGTCGTCGCGGTTTCCAGCGGCAACAAGCCGGACGGCGCCGACTTCACCAACACCTCGCCTTCACGGATCGCCAGAATCGCCTGGCCGATTTCATCCGGCGCAATGTTTTTGCCGATAAAACCGTCAATGCCCGCCGCCATGACTTCACTGATCAGCGCCTGATCGTCAACCATCGACACCACGATCAACGTGGTGCGCGGCAACTGTCGGCGCAAGTCGGCGAGCTGAGTGATGCAGGTCAGCCCGGGAAAACGCAGATCGAGCATCAGCGTGTCCGGCTCGTTGTCCGGCACCAGCAGCTTGAGCACGGTCTCGAAGTCGCCGGCTTCTTCAAGCAACATCTCAGGCAGCAAGCGCTGCACAGTGCGCAGCATTGCCTCGCGAAACAGTGGGTGATCGTCGGCTATGATGATCCGGCACGTCATGATGCGACCCTCCCTGGGTCAGGCGTGATTCAAGGCCTGCACCTTAGCATCGGACGCGAAGGTTGCCTGTAGGCTGCTTCCGAAACTGCAATCGCTGCACAAGGACGTTTCCCATGAAGTTCGAGAAAAACACCGAACTCGACCAAGCCAATCTGCGCATCATCATCGCCGCCATCGCGGTGGTTTACATGGTCGTACTGGTCTTTCTACCGGGCCATCGCTTCGAGACCTACCTGCCGGTCATCACCTATATCAGCCTGTTCCTGCTGGCGTCGATCGCGTTCCGCCAAGCCATTGCGCGTTGGCCCGGGCATTATCCGGCGCGGCGGATTTTTGCCATGGTCCACGATTACACCGGCACCTGTTTTGGACTGGTGATCGGCGGCGAAGCGGCGCTGCCGTTGTATGCGGTGATGGTCTGGGTCAATCTCGGCAACGGCATGCGCTACGGCTCGCGCTATCTGGCGATTGCTACCGGCCTTGCATTGGTGGCGCTGCTGGTGGTCTATCGCCTGACGCCGTATTGGCAGGGGCAGCCGTTCATGGTGCTGATGCTGCTGATCACCAGCACGGTGATTCCGTTCTATGCACACTTGCTGTTGGAGCGCACACGCAAGGCGTCGGAAGAAGCACTGGCGGCGAATCTGGAGAAATCGCGCTTCCTCGCGCAGGCCAGTCATGATTTGCGTCAGCCGATTCACTCCATCGGACTGTTTACCGCGTGCCTGCGGGAGTCGCGCTTGGGTGATGAGGAGCGGCGGTTGGTCGACAACATCGACCGCTCACTGCTCAACGTCTCGCAGTTGTTCCGCTCGATTCTTGACCTCTACACCCTCGATAACGGCCGGGTTGAAGCGAAAATGCAAACGCTCAATCTTGGTGAATGGCTTGCGGATCTGATACGCCAACACCAGGAAGCGGCCCGTTGGGCGGGCGTCGAACTGCGGCTGCGACCGTGCAACTACTGGGTCAGAACCGATCCGGCACTGCTGGCGACCATGGTGCAGAACGTGCTCTCCAACTGCTTCAAATACGGCGCGCAACGACCCGTGCTGATCGGCGTGCGTAAACGTGGGGCAGGGCTGGCCATCGTCATCCATGACCGTGGCAACGGCATTGCCGAAGAGCATTTGCACAAGGTTTTCGAGGAGTTTTATCGCGTGCGGCAAGTGCGCGACAAAGACGTCGAAGGCTTGGGGCTGGGCCTGTCGATCATCAAGCGTCTTGGTGAACTGATCGATGTGCACGTTGCTCTGCGTTCACAGTTGGGGCGCGGCACAGCTGTGACGCTTGCGGGGTTGCCGATCGTGGCGGCGCCGCAGTCACCGGTGGTTCGCAGTGAAGCGCGGCAGGTGGGTTTGTTGACCGGGCTGAAGGTGTGTCTGGTCGAGGATGACCGCAACGTGCTGCTGGCGACTTCGGCGTTGCTTGAACGCTGGGGCTGCGTGGTGCAGGGCGAGTGGTCGGCTGAAGATCTGGTCACCGACTGCGACATCATCGTCGCCGACTTTGACCTCGGCACCCATGCCACGGGTATCGAATGCATTGATGAAGTGCGCAGGCAGCGCGGCTGGGCCGTGCCGGCGATGATCATCACCGGGCACGACGTCGAGAAGATTCAGGCAGCCTTGCATGACCGGCAGATTGCGATTCTGTCGAAACCTGTGCGCCCGGCCGAGTTACGCGCGACGTTGCGCGCCCTGCGTGATCGACAAGGCGCAGCGGTTGAACAGATGCTGTAAAGGCCGATGTAAACGGGCGGCTCAGGAGCTCGCCCGTTATTTCGCAGCGATTATTGTGGGCTGTTGAACTGGTCGGAATAGCTGCCGGTCATCAGCGCCGATGCCACGCGATCAGAACCGACTCCGACCCGGGAGTAGGCCACTCGGTTGACGCCGGTGCGGTCGGCGCCATCCGCTGCCAATGCTCCGGCACCGACACGATCAGCACCATCGGCAGCCACAGCGCCGGCACCGACACGATCAGCACCATCGGCAGCCACTGCGCCCGCGCCGACACGATCGGCGCCATCGGCAGCCACTGCACCGGCGCCGACACGATCGGCGCCATCGGCAGCCACTGCGCCGGCACCGACACGATCAGCGCCATCGGCAGCCACCGCACCGGCGCCGACACGATCGGCGCCATCGGCAGCCACTGCGCCGGCACCGACACGATCAGCGCCATCGGCAGCCACCGCGCCGGCGCCGACACGATCAGCGCCATCGGCAGCGACTGCACCTGCGCCGACACGATCAGCGCCATCGGCGGCCACCGCGCCGGCGCCGACACGATCAGCACCATCGGCGGCCACCGCCCCAGCACCAACATGATCAGCCGCATCCGAAGCCAACGCCTGCGGTTGCGCCGCCAAGACATTCGGCACCACAACGCTGGCCGCTACCGCAAGAAGCACCCCTGACAACAACTTGTATTTCATGGTTTTCTCCACGACCCGGCTGCCATACAGCGATCAATCGCGCGCGATGCATACAAACGCCACGACTCATTGGCTTGGGTTTTACCTGGTTGGCGAAAGGCACGGGCACACCGAGCGGCGTGCGGGTGTCGAGATAATCCTGATCGAGCCGATTGAGTATAGGATCGGCCTCGGAAACTGCCATGGTGGAAAGATCGACGGACAAAAAAAGACGAAGCCCGCATTGCGCAGGCTTCTTGGTGTGGAGCTGTTTACATTTTTGCCAGTGCCTGAGCCAGATCGGCGCGCAGGTCTTCAATGTCTTCGACCCCCACCGACAACCGCACCAGCCCATCGCCAATCCCCAGCTTCGCGCGGGTTTCCGGCGGGATGGTCGCGTGGGTCATGATCGCCGGATGTTCGATCAGGCTCTCCACGCCACCCAGACTTTCCGCCAGTGCAAAGATCCGCACGTTCTCTAGAAAGCGCCGTGCGCCGGCCAGATCGCTGTTCAGATCAACAGAAATCATCCCGCCAAAACCACGCATTTGCCGCTTGGCCAGTTCGTGCTGCGGGTGCGAGGTCAGGCCCGGGTAGTAGACGCGCTTGACCTGCGGCTGCTGTTCCAGCCACTGCGCCAGGTCCAGGGCGTTGCTGCAATGGCGCTCCATGCGCAGCGCCAGGGTTTTCACCCCGCGCAGAGTGAGGAATGCATCGAACGGCCCGGAAATTGCGCCGACGGCGTTCTGCAGGAAACCGAGTTTTTCCGCCAGTTCGGCGTTCTGCCCGACCACGGCAATGCCGCCGATCACGTCGGAGTGGCCGTTGAGGTATTTGGTGGTCGAGTGCAGGACGATGTCGAAACCCAGCTCCAGTGGGCGCTGGATGTACGGGCTGGCGAAGGTGTTGTCGGCGACGCAGATGATCCCGCGTGCGCGGCAGATGCGAGCGATGGCGGCCAGATCCGACAGGCTCAGCAGCGGGTTGGTCGGGGTTTCGACCATGACCATGCGCGTGTCGTCCTGCAGCGAGGCTTCGAACGCCGACAGATCGGTCAGGTCGACGAAGCTGAAACGGTGCCCGGCGCTGCGCTGGCGAACCTTGTCAAACAGGCGGAACGTGCCGCCGTACAAGTCATTGCCGGAAACGATGTGCGAGCCGGCGTCGAGCAGTTCCAGCACCGTGGAAATCGCCGCCAGCCCTGAGGCGAAGGCAAAGGCGCGGGTGCCGCCTTCCAGATCCGCGACGCAGCGCTCCAGAGCAAAACGCGTCGGGTTGTGCGAGCGGCCGTAGTCGAACCCCTTGTGCACGCCGGGGCTGTCTTGCAGGTAGGTGGAGTTGGCGTAGATCGGCGGCATCAGTGCGCCGGTGGTCGGGTCCGGCTCTTGCCCGGCGTGGATCACCCGGGTGGCAAAGCCTTGGGATTTGGCGTCGTGCTGACTCATGCAAGGGATCTCCGTAATTGGTTGAGCATGTCGGTGCGGGTGATCAGGCCATGGAAGCCGGAGGCGTCGGCGATGATCGCGACGAGGCCACGGCTGAGCACCGATTCCAGCTCGGCCAGGCTCGCAGCCGGGGCGAGGGTTTGCAGTTTGTCGGTCATCACACTCGACACCGACTGGCTGAAACGTGCGGCATCTTCGTGGACGCCGAGGAGGATGTCGGACTCGTCGATCACGCCCACTAGTTGTTTGCCTTCGACCAGCACCGGCAGTTGCGAAACGTCCGCCAGACGCATGCGCTGGAAGGCCGTGAGCAGGGTGTCGTCCGGGCCGACGCTGATCACCCGGCCGTCCTCGAAACGCCGTGCAATCAAATCGCGCAGATCGCCGTAGCCCTTGCGTTGCAACAGGCCCTGATCGGTCATCCACTGGTCGTTGTAGACCTTCGAAAGGTAACGCGTGCCGGTGTCGCAGACAAAGCTGACCACGCGTTTCGGCTCGGTCTGTTCGCGGCAATAACGCAGCGCGGCAGCGAACAGGGTGCCGGTCGATGAGCCGCCGAGAATGCCCTCGGCCTTGAGCAACTGGCGGGCATGATCGAAGCTTTCCGCGTCGCTGATCGAGTAGGCGTGACGCACGCTGGACAGGTCGGTGATCGACGGAATGAAGTCTTCGCCGATACCCTCGACCGCCCACGAACCGGGCGTCGGCAAGGTGCCGTCGCGGCTGTATTGCGCCATCACCGAGCCGATCGGATCGGCGAGGACCATTTCCAGATCCGGTTGCACGCGCTTGAAGAAGCGACTCAATCCGGTCAGCGTGCCGGCCGATCCGACGCCGACGACAATGGCGTCCAGATCATGTTCGGTCTGCGCCCAGATTTCCGGCGCGGTGCTGCATTCATGGGCCAGCGGGTTGGCGGGATTGTTGAATTGGTCGGCGAAAAACGCACCGGGAATGTCCTTGGCCAAACGCGCGGCGACGTCCTGGTAATACTCGGGATGGCCCTTGCCGACATCGGAGCGGGTGATGTGCACTTCGGCGCCCATGGCCTTCAAGTGCAGGACTTTCTCGGTGGACATCTTGTCCGGCACCACCAGCACCACACGATAGCCTTTGGCGCGGCCGACCAGCGCCAGGCCCAGACCGGTATTGCCGGCAGTGGCCTCGACAATCGTCCCGCCCGGTTGCAGGCGGCCGTCACGTTCCGCAGCGTCGATCATCGCCAGACCGATACGGTCCTTGATCGAGCCGCCGGGGTTCTGCGATTCGAGTTTGAGAAACAGCGTGCACGGTCCGGTATCGAAGCGGGTGACCTGCACCAGCGGAGTATTGCCTATCAGCCCAAGCACGGCAGGGCGTGATTCCTTCGACATTTCTTCACCTCTTTATGGTGTTGATCGCGTTCCAATCGCGGGGAAAAGACTCGCGTGCAACTTAGGCGCTGACATCCTCTCTCGCAACCTCTAATCCTTGGAAAATCCAGCCATTTGGATCTAACGATAGAACGAAAACTGGCATGTTGCCTTGAGGTGTCTGATCGTTCCCACGCTCCGCGTGGGACTGCAGCCTTGGACGCTCTGCGTCCCTACGGTCTGAAGATCGCAGCCTTCGGCAGCTCCTGCAGGGGCTTCTGTGCATGAGTAGAACTTGTGATGATCTGGAATTTATTGAGTTTGTTTCATCAAGTCCGGTTCCCGACAATACCCGCCATCGAATAAGCATCTGGAGTTGTTTGTCATGGCACTGGCCCATTCCCTTGGATTTCCGCGCATCGGTCGCGACCGCGAACTGAAGAAAGCGCAAGAGGCGTTCTGGAAAGGAGAACTGCACGAGGCGGGCCTGCGTGACGTCGGGCGTGAGCTGCGCAAGGTCCATTGGGACTTGCAGAAAAACGCCGGCATCGACTTGCTGCCGGTTGGCGATTTCGCCTGGTACGACCAAGTGCTGAGCCACTCGCTGATGTTCGGCGTGATCCCCGAGCGCTTCCGCCCGCATGACGGCAAAGCCACGCTGCACACCCTGTTCAGCATGGCCCGAGGCGTCAGCAATGCTTGCTGTAGCGACGGCCACGCTCAGGAAATGACCAAATGGTTCGACACCAACTATCACTACTTGGTACCGGAATTCAGCGTCGACCAGCACTTCCAGCTGGGTTGGGAGCAGCTGTTTGAAGAAACCGAAGAGGCTCGTGCGCTGGGGCACAACGTCAAACCGGTGATCCTCGGCCCGCTGACCTATCTGTGGCTGGGCAAAACCAAAGGCGCCGATTTCGACAAGCTCGATTTGCTTGATCGCCTGCTGCCGCTATACGGCCAGATCTTCGCGCGGCTGGCGGCGTTGGGTGTGGAGTGGGTGCAGATCGATGAGCCGATTCTGGTGCTCGATCTGCCTCAGGACTGGAAGAATGCCTTCGAGCGCGCCTACAACCAGATCCAGCGCGATCCGCTGAAAAAACTGCTTGCCACTTACTTCGGGGGCCTGGAAGAAAACCTCGGTCTGGCGGCGAACCTGCCGGTCGATGGCTTGCACATCGATCTGGTGCACGCGCCGGATCAGTACCCGACCATTCTGGATCGTCTGCCGGCCTATAAAGTGCTGTCGCTGGGTGTGGTCAACGGTCGGAACGTCTGGCGCTGCGATCTGCAAAACGCGCTGGCGACACTGCGCCATGCCCATGAGCGTCTGGGTGATCGCTTGTGGGTGGCGCCGTCCTGCTCGTTGCTGCACAGTCCGGTTGATCTGGGCCGCGAAGACCAGCTCGATGCCGAACTGAAAAGCTGGCTGGCGTTTGCCGTGCAGAAGTGCGAAGAGGTCGCCGTGCTCGCCCAAGCGGTCAGCGAGCCGGAAGCGCCGCAGGTGCTGCGCGCACTGGCGCAAAGTCGTTCGGTACAAACCAGCCGCGCCGCCTCACCGCGCATTCACAAACCTGAGGTGCAAACGCGGGTCGCGGCGATCACTGCCAAGGATCTGCAACGCCAATCGCCGTTTGCCCAGCGTATTGCCAAACAGCGCGGCAAGCTCGACCTGCCGTTATTCCCGACCACCACCATTGGCTCGTTTCCGCAAACGGCGGCGATCCGTCTGGCGCGTCAGGCTTACAAGCAAGGCAAGCTCAGCGCGGCCGATTACACCGATGCGATGCACACGGAGATTCGCCACGCGGTGGAAATTCAAGAACGCCTCGGCCTGGATGTGCTGGTGCACGGTGAGGCAGAGCGCAACGACATGGTCGAATACTTCGCCGAGCAGCTCGACGGCTATGCCTTCACCCGCTTTGGCTGGGTGCAGAGCTACGGTTCGCGCTGCGTCAAGCCAGCGGTGATCTTCGGTGACCTGAGCCGCCCGCAAGCGATGACGGTCGAGTGGATCTGCTACGCCCAGGGCCTCACCGACAAGGTCATGAAAGGCATGCTGACCGGCCCGGTGACCATGCTGATGTGGTCCTTCGCCCGCGAAGACGTCAGTCGCGAAGTGCAGGCTCGACAACTGGCGCTGGCCATTCGTGACGAAGTGAATGATCTGGAAGCGGCAGGAATCAAAATCGTGCAGATCGACGAAGCGGCGTTCCGTGAAGGCTTGCCGTTACGCCGGGCGCAGTGGCCGGCGTATCTGCACTGGGCGAGCGAAGCGTTCCGCCTGTGCGCCTCCGGCGTGCGCGACGAAACGCAAATTCACACGCACATGTGCTACAGCGAGTTCAACGATGTGATCGAGTCGATCGCGTCGATGGACGCCGATGTCATCACCATCGAGACCTCACGGTCGGACATGGAACTGCTCGAAGCGTTTGAAGCGTTCGCCTATCCGAATGACATCGGCCCCGGCGTGTACGACATTCACTCGCCACGGATTCCCGATGTGACGGAAATGGTTGGCTTGCTGCGCAAGGCGGCGCAGCGTATTCCGGTTGAGCGGCTGTGGGTCAATCCGGATTGCGGGCTGAAAACCCGAGGCTGGCCAGAGACCGAAGCGGCGCTGGTGCACATGGTCAGCGCCGCACGGCAACTGCGCAAAGAGTGGGCCTGACCCTTTACCGCCCTGGAATACATAACCCTGTGGGAGCGAGCCTGCTCGCGAAAGCGGTGTGTCAATCGACCTCTATGTTGGATGACCTGACGCCTTCGCGAGCAGGCTCGCTCCCACAGAATTCGCGTTCCCCCTGTCATTCACGGCAACACACAAATCCTTTGTGGGAGCGAGCCTGCTCGCGAAAGCGGTCTGTCAGCTACACATGCATCAGGCAAGGAAACGCAATATCGGTGCACCATCGAACGGGTCCGTCAGATAGTGCGCCCTGACGCCGAAAGTCGTCTGTAACCGCTCCGGCGTCAGCACGTGCAGCGGCTCGCCCAATGCCACCAGACGCCCGCGCTCCAGCACCGCCAGGCGATCGCACTTGAGCGCCTGATTGAGATCGTGCAGGGCGATCAGCGTAGTCACCGGCAGTGCGCGCACCACTTGCAGAATGCTCAACTGATGCTGGATATCGAGGTGATTCGCCGGCTCGTCGAGCAGCAGGATCTGCGGGCGCTGCGCCAGAGCGCGGGCGATATGCACGCGTTGGCGTTCACCGCCGGAGAGGCTGCGCCAGAGGCGGTTGCGCAGGTGCACGGCGTCGACGTCGACCAGCGCTTGCTCGACGATGGCGTCATCGGCCGGCGACCACGGTTGCAGCGCCGACAACCACGGCGTGCGCCCCAGCGCCACCGCGTCGAACACGCGAATGCCATCGTTGGTATCGGCCTGTTGCTCAACCACCGCGAGCGTCTGCGCGATAGTGCGCCGCGACATCTTGCCCAGCGTCCGACCGTCGAGCTGCACATGGCCCACGCTCGGTTCACGCAGCCCGGCGAGCAGTTTCAGCAGAGTGGATTTCCCCGAACCGTTCGGCCCGACAATGCCCAGGGTCTCGCCGCGCTGAACATCGAGACTGACACCATTGAGCAACTCGGCACCGCGCACTTTGAAGCCCACACCCGCACAACTCAGAACCGTGTTCATCGCGCCGATCTCCGGCCCACCAGAATCAGCGCGAACACCGGTGCGCCGACCAGCGCAGTGATCACGCCGACCGGGATCACCTGACCCTTGATCAGGGTGCGCGACAGCACATCGGCGGCAATCAGAAACACCGCACCGCCCAGCGCACTGGCGGGCAACAGACGCGCATGCCCCGTGCCGAGCAACAACCGCGCGGCATGGGGAATCACCAGACCGACAAAGCCGATCGAGCCGACAATCGACACCATCACCGCCGTCACCAGCGCGGCGCAGCCAATCAGCAGGATCTGCACTCGGCGCACGGCAATGCCGAGGGATGCCGCCGAGTCCGCGCCAAAGGTGAACGCATCCAAGGCTCGGCGATGCCACAGACAAACAACCAAGCCCAACACCGCCACCGGCACCGCCAGCCACACCGACGGCCAGCGCACGCCGCCGAGATTGCCGAGCAACCAGAACATGATCCCGCGCGCTTGTTCGGAGCTGGCGGAGCGGGTGATCAGAAAAGCGGTGAGGGCGTTGAACAGTTGCGAGCCGGCAATCCCGGCCAGAATGATCTGCCCGGTGCCGCTGGCCGAGCCGCTGACCCGCGCCAACAGGATCACCAGTACGAAAGCGATCACCGCGCCGGCAAAGGCACCGACCGACAATGAAATCGCCCCGGCGCCGACGCCAAGCAGGGCGACCATCACCGCGCCAGTCGAGGCGCCAGCAGAAATACCCAGCAGATACGGATCGGCCAGCGGATTGCGCAGCAGCGACTGCAGGATTACGCCACAGGTCGCCAGACCGGCGCCGCAAGCCGCCGCGACCAGCGCGCGGGTCAGGCGATAGTTCCAGACAATGCCTTCGTCGATCGGGTCGAGCACATAACCCGCGCTCCACAGCTTGTTGGCCAGCACCTGCAACACTACGCTCGGCTCGATCGAAGTCTCACCAATGGCCACGCCGCCGATCAGCGCAACCGACAGCGTCAACAGCACCAGCAGCAATCGGATCAGGCGTCTGCTCATGGCGACAGGTCGTAGCCGTTGATGGCGCTGGCCAGTTGTGCGAGGCCGTCGAAGGTGCGCAGGCTGGCCTGCATGGCCATGGCGTCAAGGATGATGATGCGGTTGTGCTTGACCGCGTCCATGTTGCGCGTCACCGGATCACTGCGCAGGAAGGCGAGTTTTTTCTGATAGTCGTCCGCCGGGAAACGTCGACGATCCATGCGCGCGATCACCAGAAATGTCGGGTTGGCCTTGGCGATGGTTTCCCAGCCGACGGTCGGCCATTCTTCATCCGACTCGACCACGTTGCGCACGCCGAGGGTGCTGAGCATGAAATCGGGAACGCCTTTGTGCCCGGCCACGAAAGGCTCGATGTCCATCTCGGCGCTGGAGAACCACACCAGGGCGCTGACGTCTTTGCGCTGCTGCTTTTTCGCCGTGGCGATCGACTGCGCGAGGCTGGCTTTGAGCTGGTCATTGAGCTGCTCGCCACGCGCCTGCACATCGAAAATCGCTGCGAGCTGGCTCACGGCTTTGTAGATGCTGTCGATGCGAAACGGCGCCAGCCGCGTGCCGTCCGAGCCGACGAGGTTGTCCTTGGCTTCGCAGTCGGAGGGCAGCAGGTAGGTGGGAATCTTCAGTTCATGAAAC
This sequence comes from Pseudomonas sp. RG1, assembly GCF_025910115.1. NCBI lineage: Bacteria > Pseudomonadati > Pseudomonadota > Gammaproteobacteria > Pseudomonadales > Pseudomonadaceae > Pseudomonas > Pseudomonas sp. RG1. The sequence continues at coordinate 57,936 of NZ_JAPCIK010000029.1, read as the reverse complement.
TGCTCGCGGGTGCCGACCGCGCCTTGCGGGCCGACCATCCATTCCAGCTCGACGGCTACCAGTTCCGGGCGTTTGGCGATCACCGCTTCGAAACTCGGCTCGTTGTCGGCGAGGCGCTCGATCCTGTCGTTCTGCGCTTTGTATGTGCTCAGCACGTCGTTGAACCACAGCGAAGTGCCAACGACTTTGTCGCCCAGACCCAATGTATAGAGCATTTCCGTGCCGGCCTGGCCGATGGTCACCGTGCGCGCGGGCGCGTGCTGAAAGGTCAGGCTGCTGCCGCAGTTTTCCACGGTCAGCGGATACGCAGTCGGCGACGCTTGCGCCAGGGCGCAAAGGCTCAGGGCGGTGAGCAGGGTGGCAACGCGGGGCAGCAGCATGGGGCAGTCTCCAGGAGAACCGTACGGGAGCGGGCGGGTACGGTTGGAAACACACCTCGGGCGCGGTCGTGGAAACTGCGCAAGGCCGGCATAGTGAAAACAAGCACGGCACGATGTCCTTCCCGGACACCCCGCCGGTTAGTCAGTCACTGTGCCGGCAGGTCTCCTGACTGATGCGTCATCGCCACGCTCCGGCCTTCCCGGGATTCACCCAGTGGCAGTCGAGGAGCAGGCTCGGCACCTACAGTTGCGGGGGCAGTTCCGATTGATGCTGTGCAAGCATTTCGGATTCCCTATTAATTCCGTGTGGAAACCGGCGGCGGCATGGTAGTCGATTTGCGCGGTGGAGGGGGAGGCGAATCTGCCACAGCGTCGATTTTGCCGTTGGCATTGCAATCGGCCGTATGCACTGATTAATATACGTTCCATATACACATCGTATCGGATTCATATATGGGCATCGTAAAGATTTCAGAGGACATGCACGAGAACCTGCGCATCTCCAGCAACGCCCTCAGCCGCTCGATCAACGCGCAGGCCGAGCACTGGATGCGCATCGGCATGCTCGCCGAGCTGCACCCCAACCTCGACCACAGCGCCATTTGCCGCCTGCTGATCCGCGCCGAACAGAATGGTGGGCTGGATCTGCAACAACTGACTCAGGAAGCCGTCAGCGCATGAGAAACCAGATCAAGATCAACACCCCGGCCGACATTGAAAAATCCCGCGCCGCCGGCAAACTCGCCGCCGAAGTACTGGCGATGCTGGTGCCGCATGTGAAGGCCGGGGTGACCACTGATGAGCTGGACCGGCTGTGCAACGATTACATCGTCAATGTGCAGAAAGCCGTGCCGGCCAATGTCGGTTATCACGGCTTTCCAAAAACCGTCTGCGCGTCGGTCAACGACGTGGTGTGTCACGGGATTCCATCGGGTACGCCATTGAAGGATGGCGACATCGTCAATCTCGACATCGCCGTGATCAAGGATGGCTGGTTCGGTGATACCAGCCGCATGTACGTCGTGGGTGAGGCAACTCCTGAAGCGCAGCACCTGATCAAGACCACTTACGACGCGATGTGCGCGGGCATTCGCGCAGTGAAACCGGGCGCAACGCTGGGCGATATCGGCTACGCGATCCAGAGCCTGGCGGAGGCGGAGGGCTTCAGCGTGGTGCGCGAGTACTGCGGCCATGGCATCGGCAAGGTCTATCACGACGAACCGCAAATCCTGCATTACGGCTTTCCCAATCAAGGGCTGAAGCTCAAGGCCGGGATGATTTTCACCGTGGAACCGATGCTCAATGCCGGCAAACGCCATGTAAAGAACATGCCGGATGGCTGGACGGTGCTGACCAAGGATGGCTCCTTGTCGGCGCAGTGGGAGCATATGGTCGCGGTGACGGAGAGCGGGTTTGAAGTGCTGACGGCGTGGCCGGATGAGATTGAAGGGTACCGGGCCATTGGCTAATACCGTGTCGCCTGCTTGCCCTCACCCTAGCCCTCTCCCAATGGGAGAGGGGACTGACCGAGGTGTTGTTGCGAGATACGCCGACGTGCGATACCGAGTCGAACTTACATTTTGAACAGCATGAAGATCGGCTCCCTTTCCCCCTCGCCCCCCGTGGGGGAGAGGGCTGGGGTGAGGGGGTAGATCCAACTGACTCAGCGCAATCAGTGAGCACCGGCAGCCTTGTTCAAATCGCTCTCGGTCCATTCGGTATAGACACAAGCATCCGCCGTCGCCCAGCGCACCCGGACCGGATCGCCGGCCTTGAGCGGCATGCCCGCTGCCGACAGCGCTTTCACCGTCATCGAAGTCCCGCCCGCAGTGACCACGCTGCACGTCTGGCTCTCACCGAGAAACAGCACCTCAACAACATTCGCCGATACTTCATTCCAACCCGCCGCCAGCGGCTCATCCAGCGCCTGCTGCGTGCTCAACGCCAAGGCTTTTTCCGGACGCACCATCAGCAGCACATCCTGATCAGTGTGCAACCCGGACGTCAGCCGAATCGACAACGACTGACCCTCGAAACTCGCTGCCGCATTGCCTTGCGCCTTGAGCTTGAGGAAGTTCGAATTGCCCAGAAACGACGCGACAAACGCATTCGGCGGATTCTGATAAAGGTCATACCCGCTGCCCAAGCCGACAATCTTGCCGTGGCTGAAAATCGCGATGCGTTGCGACAGCCGCATGGCTTCTTCCTGGTCGTGGGTCACGTAAACGATGGTGATACCCAGGCGCCGGTGCAGCTGGCGCAGTTCATCCTGCAAGTCCTCGCGCAGCTTCTTGTCCAGCGCGCCCAGCGGTTCGTCCATCAGCAGGATGCGTGGCTCGTAAACCAGCGCCCGGGCGATGGCGACACGTTGTTGCTGACCGCCGGACAGTTGCGAAGGGCGGCGATGGGCGAACTGTTCGAGCTGCACCAGCTTCAACATCGCATCGACGCGTTTTTCACGCTCGGCGGCAGCCAGTTTGCGAATCGCCAAAGGGAAGGCGATGTTGTCGCGCACCGACAGATGCGGGAACAGCGAATAGCGCTGGAAGACCATGCCGATGTCGCGCTTGTGCGGCGGCACGTTGACCAGCGACTGGCCGTTGACGAGGATCTCGCCGCTGCTCGGTGTTTCGAACCCGGCGAGCATCGACAGCGTCGTACTCTTGCCCGAGCCGCTGGAGCCGAGAAAGGTCAGGAATTCGCCGTCCTTGATGTCCAGCGAGATGTTATCGACGGCAGCAAAATCGCCGTAGTGCTTGTTCAGGTTGCGCAGGCTGACCAGGGGTTTGTCGCTCTGCTGGGATGCGTCTTTGATCACGGCACTCATGTCGTACTCCTGGGCGCTCAGGCGCTGATTTCGTTGCGCCGGCGCAGGGCGGCGGCGATCACCATGACCAACACTGACAGGCCGATCAGCAGCGTCGAAGCGACGGCGATCACCGGGGTCAGGTCCTGGCGCAGGGTGGTCCACATTTTCACGGGAAGGGTTTGCAGAGTCGGGCTCGCCATCATCACGCTGAGCACCACTTCGTCCCACGAAACGAGGAAGGCGAAGAGGGCGCCGGCGACCATGCCCGGACGGATCGCCGGAAACGTCACCTTGAACACCGCTTGCAGGCGCGAGGCACCGCAGATCACCGCCGCGTCTTCAATCGACTGATCGAACAGCTTCAGCGAGTTGATGATCGAGATGATGGTGAACGGCAGCGCGACGATCACATGGCTGACGACGAAGGCGAACATGGTCCCGGTATAGCCGAGCTTGAGAAACAGCGCGTACACCGCCACGGCGATGATCACCAGCGGCACGATCATCGGCAGGGTGAACAGGCCGTAGAGCATCTCGCGGCCGGGAAAGCGTCCGCGCACCAGCGCAAACGCGGTCGGCAAACCGAGGGCCACGGCGCAGATCGTGGTCAGCACGGCAACCTTGAGGCTGGCGGCAGCGGCGTTCATCCAGTCGGGGTTGGAGAAAAACTGGCCGTACCATTTCAGCGTCCAGCCCGGTGGCGGGAACACCAGCCACTGCGAGGAGCCGAACGACAGCAGCACGATGAACACGATCGGCAACAGCAGGAACAGACCGATCAGCCCAGTCGTGGCGTAGAGGCCGAAACGCATGCGCCGGCTCATGGCATTGGGGGTCAGGAGCATGTCGGCTTACCTCGCGTTACTGGCGCCAACCGGGGATTCCGGTTGAAGCTTCAGGTAGAAGTAGAACAGCACCAGGGTGATTGCGATCAACAACGCGGCGCCGGCACTGGCCAGGCCCCAGTTGAGGAACGATTGCACCTGCTGAATGATGAACTCCGGCAGCATCATGTTTTGCGCCCCGCCGAGCAGCGCCGGGGTGACGTAGTAACCGAGCGACATCACGAACACCATCAAACCGCCTGAGGCCAGACCCGGCCGGCACAGCGGCAGGAACACCCGGAAGAAGTTGGTCCACGGACTGGCGCCGCAGATCGAGCCGGCCTGCAGGATCATCGGGTCGATGGCCTGCATGGTTGCTTGTAACGGCAGCACGATGAACGGGATCATGATGTAGCTCATGCCGATCACCACGCCCGTGAGGTTGTGCACCATCTCCAGCGGTTGATCGATGATGCCCATCGCCATCAGCGCCTTGTTGATCACCCCCGAGGCTTGCAGCAACACCAGCCACGAATAGGTGCGGGCGAGCAGGCTGGTCCACATCGACAGCAGCACGATGTTGAGGATCCAGCGCCCCCAGCCGCGCGGCACCAGGGTGATCGCCCAGGCCAGCGGAAAGCCCAGCAGCAGACTGAACAGCGTCACCAGCCCGGCCACCGAAAAGGTGTTTAGCAGCACTCGCGCATAGGCCGAGTTGGCGAACAACTGTTCGTAGTTGCCGAGACCCGGCACAGGTTCGAGCACACCGCGCAGCAGCAGGCCAATCAACGGTGCGAGAAAGAACAGGCCGAGGAACAGCAGCGCCGGGACGAGGTTGCCGGCGCCGCGCCAGCGTTGCTTGAAAGCCGAACCGGCAGCGCCGGCGGCGCTCCCGGTGGCAGTGGAAGGACGGGGCGCAGTGGCCGCGATTTTCATTTGACCAGCCATTCGTTCCACCGTGTCGCGATAGCCGGACCGTTCTTGGCCCAGTAAGCGAAATCAAGGGTGATCTGATCCTTGGCGTAAGCCGTCGGCAGGTTGGGGGCCAGCGTCGAATCCAGACGCTCCACACTGTCGAGGTTAACCGGAGCGTAGGCGGTCAGGTTGGAGAAGTCGGCCTGGCCTTTGGCGCTGCTGGCATTGGCGAGGAACTTCATCGCCGCGTCCTTGTTTTTCGAGCCTTTGGGAATGACCAGAATGTCGGCCATGACCAGGTTCTGCTTCCAGCTCACGCCGACCGGTGCGCCGTCTTCCTGCAAGGCGTGCACACGGCCATTCCAGAACTGGCCCATGCTCGCTTCGCCGGACGCCAGCAGTTGCTGCGACTGCGCGCCGCCGCCCCACCAGACGATGTCTTTCTTGATGGTGTCGAGTTTCTTGAAGGCGCGATCCAGATCCAGCGGGTAGAGCTTGTCGGCAGGTACGCCATCGGCCAGCAGCGCCAGTTCGAGCACGCCGGGGCTTGGCCATTTGTACAGGGCGCGTTTGCCGGGGTAGGTCTTGGTATCGAACAGCGCGCTCCAGTCCTGCGGCTTGTTGGCGCCGAGCTTGCCTTCGTTGTAGCCGAGGACGAAGGAGAAGAAGAACGAGCCGACGCCGTGATCGCTGACGAAGCGCGGGTCGATCTTGTCGCGCTGGATCACTTTGAAGTCGAGGGGTTCAAGCAGGCCTTCGGCAGCGGCGCGCAGGGCGAAATCGGCTTCGACATCGACCACGTCCCACTGCACGTTGCCGCTTTCGACCATGGCCTTGAGTTTGCCGTAGTCGGTGGGGCCGTCCTGAACGACGGTGATGCCGCTGGCCTTGCTGAACGGATCGGCCCAGGCTTGTTTCTGCGCATCCTGGGTGCTACCGCCCCAGCTGACAAAATTCACGCTTTCGGCAGCCATTGCAGCCTGGCCGGTAACGCTGAGCAGTCCCGCGAAAAAGATCGCGGTTGCAGCTTTGTTCAACACCATGTTCACGCCCTCATTGTTGTGTTTTTGAGCGGGCCTTGCGTTGTTGCCCGCCTGTCGGGAGCAGTAGCTGGACGGTTTTTTGGTTCGTCCGGTCTATGGAATATCATATTATGGTATTCCAAACTTTGTGCAAGCACTTTGCCTTACCGGTTATCTGGCGGATCTGTCTTTCCGGTCTTCATCCAAATGTGTAGCGAATGAAACTGTGGCGAGGGGATTTATCCCCGTTGGCTGCGGAGCAGCCCTGAAAGCGGGACATGCGATATTTCTGGCGGATCGCGTTGGCAGGAATCGGGGCCGCTTCGCAGCCCGACGGGGATAAATCCCCTCGCCACAGGGGAGTATCGATAACAGGGTTATTCGGTGAACGGAATGCTCTCAACCACCTCAAGGTCATACCCGGTCAACCCCGCGTACTTAAGCGGCGGGCCGAGGTGACGCAACTTGCCCACTCCCAGATTCTGCAGAATCTGCGCCCCCGTCCCGACCTCGGAATAAATCCGCGATTGCGAGCGGCTGAACTGCCGTGGCGGCTGGGTCAACTGCGGCACGCGCTCGAGCAACGCCTGCGACGATTCATGATTGGCCAGCACCACCACAACCCCATGACCTTCCGCCGCGACCCGTTGCAGCGCCGCCCACAGCGTCCAGTTCGTCGGCCCGCTGTACTCGGCGCCGACCAGATCGCGCAGCGGATCGATCACGTGCACGCGCACCAGGGTCGGCTCCTCGCGGCGCAGATCGCCCATGACCATCGCCATGTGCACGCCGCCTTCGATGCGATCCTCGAAGGTGATCAAACGGAACGTGCCATGCACCGTCGGCAGCTCACGTTCGCCGATGCGTTCGATAGTGTGCTCGGTGCTCAGGCGGTAGTGGATCAGGTCGGCAATCGTGCCGATCTTGATCCCATGCTTGCGCGCGAACTGCTCCAGATCCGGGCGGCGGGCCATGGTGCCGTCGTCGTTCATCACTTCGACGATCACCGAGGCCGGGGTGAAACCGGCCAGACGCGCCAGATCGCAACCGGCCTCGGTGTGCCCGGCGCGAGTCAGCACGCCACCTTCCTTGGCGCGCAGCGGGAAGATGTGGCCGGGCTGCACCAGGTCTTCGGCGCGGGCATTCGGCGCGACGGCGGCGGCAACGGTGCAGGCCCGGTCCGCGGCAGAAATGCCGGTAGTCACGCCAACCGCCGCTTCGATCGACACGGTAAATGCAGTGCTGAATACACTGCCATTGGCGGGTACCATTTGCTCCAGGCCCAAGCGCTGACAATGTTCGTCGGTCAGGGTCAGGCAGATCAGCCCGCGTGCCTCGCGGGCCATGAAGCTGATAGCCTCCGGTGTGCAACGATCAGCGGCCAGCAGCAGGTCGCCTTCGTTCTCGCGGTCTTCGTCATCGACCAGCAGGACCATTTTGCCGAGGCGATAATCTTCGATGATTTCTTCGATGCTGTTGAAGGCCATGCTGGACTCTCAGGGTTCGTTGGAAATATATTGGTATACCATAATACAAAATCAACAAAGAGGTCACTATGAAGGCGTACTGGATTGCACATGTGGATATAGCCGATGCCGAGCACTACAGCCAATACACCCAGCGCACCCCGCAGGCGATTGCCGCATTCGGCGGCAAGTTTCTCGCCAGAGGCGGGCGCAGCGAAGCGATGGAAGGACGGCAGACGCCGCAGCGCACAGTGATCATTGAGTTCGAGAGCTACGAAACAGCCGTGGCGTGCTACAGCTCGGCGGCGTATCAGGAGGCGAAAAGTTATCGCGAAGAATGGGCGAGGGCGGAGATCATCATCGTCGAAGGCATCGCCCCAATTTAAGCCACACTGATGATCGTTCCCACGCTCCGCGTGGGAATGCAGCCCGGGACGCTCTGCGTCCCTTCCAGAGCCGAACGCGGAGCGTCCGTAGAGGCATTCCCACGCGGAGCGTGGGAACGTTCAGGGGACAGGTGATTTTTAGCGCATGAAATGAATTTTGCCGCTGTCATCATTGCCCATGTAAATCCCGTAAACTCCCGCTTGGCGCTCTTCGATATAGCGCTCGAGGATCTGCCGGATCGCCGGGTAATAGATCTGCTCCCACGGAATCTCTTCCGGGGCGAAGAACTTGTAATCCATGGTCTCCGGCCCGTACTGCCCGGTGATCTCCAGGGCGATCGCGCGGAAGATGATGTACACCTCGCTGATCTTCGGCACGCTGAAGATCGAATACGGCGAGACGATTTCCGCGCGCACGCCGCTTTCTTCCCAGACTTCGCGCAGCGCCGCCTGTTCGGTGGTCTCACCGCTTTCCATGAAACCGGCCGGCAGGGTCCAAGTGCCCGGGCGCGGGGGGATCGCCCGTTGGCACAAGAGGTATTTGCCGTCCTGCTCGATGATGCAGCCGGCAATGATCTTCGGATTGACGTAGTGGATATAGCCGCAACCGCGGCACATCAGGCGCTCGTGCGTATCGCCCGGCGGCGTCTGCTGACCGAGGTCAGGGCCACCGCATTTCGGGCAAAAGCTCGGGCTGAACATGTCATTGACCTATGCGGGGTTCTTTCAGCGCGATCGGCAGGGTGATCGCCGGGGTGCCTTTGACGGCGACGCCGGTTTCTTCCTGTTTGCGCTTGAGGTAATCGAGGGCCACGGCAGCCGCCGCGCGGACGTGATCGACACACGCCTGATGCGCCGCCAGCGGATCGCCGCTCTTGATCGCCTCGACCATTTTTTCCATCTCGTGATTACTCGCGCCGCGTCGGTTTTCCTGGGACACCGAGGTCGCGCGCAGATAGCTGATGCGCGCCTGCAACTGGCGCAATTGGGTGGCGGCGACATGGTTGCCCGAGCCTTCGAGCAGCACGTCGTAGAAGCCCTGCACCGAGTCGATGACCTGTTGCAGCTCGCCGTCCTTGAGCGCCTTGCGGTTGTCGTCGAGGGCTTTTTCCAGGGCCTTGATGTCCTTGGCTTTGGCACGCAGGGTGAACAACTGCACGATCAAGCCTTCGAGCACGCAACGCAGTTCGTAGATATCGACGGCGTCGTCGAGGGTGATGATGGCTACGCGCGGGCCTTTGGCATCGGCGAATTCGACGAGACCTTCGGATTCGAGGTGACGCAAGGCTTCGCGCACCGAAGTGCGGCTGACACCGAGGCGATCGCACAGGTCGCGTTCGACCAGGCGATCACCTGGCATGAGCTGGAAATTCATGATCGCGCTACGCAGTTTGTCCAGCACGATTTCGCGCAGGGTAACGGGGTTGCGATTGACCTTGAAGCTGTCGTCGAGTGGCTGGCGTTTCATGGGGTCCGCTCTTGAGCTTGGCTGTCCATGCCAGACGGGCATCAAAACAGCCGAGGGTTAACTGGAGGCCTCGGCGTCGGCTTCGGCAAAGGCTTCACGGGCCAGCCGGAAACTGTCCACGGCCGCCGGAACGCCGCAATAAATGCCGACCTGAAGCAGAATTTCGCGTATTTGCTCACGACTCAGGCCGTTACGCAAGGCGCCACGCACATGCAGCTTGAGTTCATGCGGGCGGTTGAGCGCCGAGATCATTGCCAGGTTGATCATGCTGCGCTCCTTGAGCGACAGACCCTCACGCCCCCATACATGGCCCCAGCAGTATTCGGTGACCATTTCCTGCAGCGGACGGGTGAAATCGTCGGCGTTGTCTATCGAGCGCTGAACATAGGCTTCGCCCAATACCTGGGTGCGGATTTTCAGACCTTTTTCGTACTTATCGTTACTCATCATTCCTCCTCACAACACAGATCCCCTTGTTGGAATGAACCCTGTGGTGAGGGGATTTATCCCCGACGGGGTGCGAAGCACCCCCAATACCTGCAACGGCGATTTGCCAGATATTCCGCGCGCAATGGTTTTACGACTGCTTCGCAGCCGGTCGGGGATAAATCCCCTCACCACAATGGGTCGTCCCACAGTGGGAGTTGTGTGGATCCGTCAGGTCAAGGCAGGCAACGCACCCAACTTGCCCTTGTGATAAATCATCGGCGTCACCGGTTGCTCGGGCAGGATCAGGTTCTTCACTGCGCCGACAATGATCGCGTGATCGCCGCCGTCGTATTCACGCCACAACTCGCACTCGATGATCGCTGTGGCCTTGGCCAGAATCGGGTTACCCAGATCGCTCAAGTGCCACTCGATGCCCTTGGCCTTTTCCTTGCCCTTGCCGGCGAACGCGTAGGCTTCGGCGGTCTGCTCGGCGGAGAGCAAATGGATGGCGAATTTCTTGCTGTCGCGCAGCACCGGGTAGGTGTCGGAGGCGTAGTTGGGGCAGAACAGCACCAACGCCGGGTCGATCGACAGCGCGCTGAACGCGCTGGCGGTGATACCGACGATGCCGCCGTCCGGGTCGAGGGTGGTGACCACCGTGACGCCGGACGGAAACGAGCTCATGACGTCTTTGTAAATGCCGGGTTCGATCATTTCGCAGGACTCCTAGCGCATCACAAACGGATCAGGCATTGGCGCCTGGGAGAGGTTGATCCACACCGTTTTCAGTTCGGTGTAGGCCAGCACCGAATCGATGCCGCTTTCGCGTCCATAGCCACTGTTCTTGAAGCCGCCGATCGGCGCCATCGCCGAGACTGCGCGGTAAGTGTTGACCCAGATGATCCCCGAGCGCACATCACGCGCCAGACGATGGGCGCGACCGAGGTCGCGGGTCCAGATGCCGGCAGCGAGGCCGAACTGCGAGTCGTTGGCGATCGCCAGCGCTTCGGCTTCGTCTTTGAAACGAATCACCGAAGCCACCGGGCCGAAGACTTCTTCCTGCATGATCTTCATCGAATTGCGGTCGCACTCGAACAGCGTCGGCTCGTAGAACCAGCCGTCACCGAGATCCGCCGGACGCTTGCCACCGGTGCGCAAACGCGCGCCTTCGGCGATCGCATCGGCGACCAGACCTTCGACCACCGCCAGTTGCTGCGCGGTGGCCATCGGACCCATTTCACTGTGGTCTTCCTGTGGGTTGCCGATGCGGATGCGCTGGGCGCGCTCGACCAGACGATTGACGAACTCGTCGTAGATTTCGTCCTGCACCAGCAAGCGCGAACCGGACACGCAACTCTGCCCGGACGCCGCGTAGATCCCGGCAATCGCGCCGTTGATCGCGCTGTCGAGATCGGCGTCGGCAAAAATGATGTTCGGCGACTTGCCGCCCAGCTCCAGCGACAGCTTGGCGAAGTTCTCGGCGCTGCTGCGCACCACATGCCGTGCCGTGGCCGCGCCGCCGGTGAAGGCGATCTTGCGGATCAGCGGATGGCGGGTGAGGGCGGCGCCGGTGCTCGGGCCGTAACCGGTGACGACGTTGACCACGCCCGGCGGAATCCCGGCTTCGAGGGCCAGGCGTGCCAGCTCGAGAATGGTCGCCGAGGCGTGCTCGGACGGCTTGATCACAATCGTGTTGCCGGCGGCGAGGGCCGGGGCCAGTTTGATCGCGGTCAGGTACAGCGGGCTGTTCCATGGAATGATCGCGGCGACCACACCCATGGCTTCGTGCACGGTGTAGGCAAACAGATCCGGTTTATCCAGCGGCAGGGTGCCGCCTTCCAGTTTGTCAGCGAGGCCTGCGGTGTAGTGGAAGAACTCCGGCAGATAGCTGACCTGGCCACGGGTTTCGCGGATCAGCTTGCCGTTGTCGCGGCTTTCCAGCTGCGCCAGGTGTTCCTTGTTTTCAGCGATCAGATCACCGAGGCGGCGCAGCAGTTTGCCGCGCGCAGTGGCGGTCAGACCGCGCCAAGCCGGGCTGTCAAAAGCAGTTTGCGCTGCTTGCACGGCGCGTTCGACGTCCGCTTCATCGGCGTCGGGCAGTTCCGCCCAGGCTTGCGCGGAGGCCGGGTTGAGGCTTTCGAAGGTCTTGCCGGAGAGGGCGTCGACCCAGTCTCCGCCGATGCACATCTGGAAGCGTGCGAGTGTCATGCAACGATCCCCTTTATATGGTTTTGTCGGGCGTGTGCGAATTGGAGAAATTCCAGCAGCATCTGATTGACCAGACGCGGCGACTCTACCGGCATCATATGCCGTTGCTCGGGCAGCACGGCAACCTTCGCGCCGGGGATGCGTCGGGCCAGTTGCTCGGCCATTTCCGGGGTCGAACCGGGGTCGAGTTCGCCGGTGGCGATCAGCGTCGGTGCCTGAATGCTGCTCAGGTCGTCGGCGCGGTACATGTCCTGGGTGGCAAACAATTCGTAGGTGGTCAGGTAGCCCTGCGGATCGTTGTTGGCCAGAGTCTGGCGCAACGCGGCGATCTGCGCCGGGTTGGCCGCCTGATATTCACGGCTGAACCAGCGCGACAACGCCGCTTCGGCATTGGCGTCCGGGCCATGTTCGGCAGCCTGCGCAGTGCGGGCAATGACACCGGCACGCTGTTCTTCGCTGCGGTTGAACACGCTGTTCAGCACCACCAGGCTTTGCAGGCGCTCCGGGTAATGCAGGGCGAAGGCCCGCGCGACCAGGCCGCCCATGGAGAAACCGATCACCGCTGCCTGGGGCAGATTGAGGTGATCGAGCAGCTCGAGCAACTGATCGGCGTAACCGAGCAGGTCGGTGCCGCTGGCCGGGCGCGGGCTGGCGCCGTGGCCGAGCATGTCGTAGGCGATCACCTGGTACTGGCTGGCGAGGCCGACAATCTGCCCGCCCCACATTTCTTTGTTCAGGCCCACGCCGTGGATCAATACCACGGGCTGGCCTTGGCCGGTCGCCAGGTAACTGGTGCCAGCCGGGGTGAGTTCAGCGGTGAGCCGAATCATGGAGCGCTCCTGCAATGCCTTTTTATTGTGATTACTGGGCTTTTTCGGCAGCCAGTTCTTCCAGATCGATGTAGCGGTTGCCGATGCGCGGGTGCAGGCGGCCACCGTCGGCGCAACCGAGCACGACAACGATTTCGTCGGCACGCGGCGCGTCTTCGATCTGCATTTCCAGGGTGATGTAGTGCGAACGCAGGCCTTCGTCGTCCTTGTGCATCATCGGGATCTGAATCGACGTGCCCGGACCGCCGCGCTTGTTGGTGAAGCTCAGGTAGCTCTTGGCTTTCACTGCTTCGCGATAGTGATTACCGAAGCGCAGGGTGTGGATCACCGCCGACGCGTGCTCGATCTCGCCATCAGCGCCGACGACCGCCGCTTTGCCGTAGGCCTCGATCTTCTCGGCACCGCCGATGATCCCGACCAGACGCTCGACCATCATTGCGCCGAGGTCGGAGCAGTTGGCGCGGATCTGCGGCTTGAGGTCTTCGACAAAACCGTTGCCCACCCACGGGTTCTTCATCACCACGGCGAGGCCGACCATGGTCACCGGCTTGTCAGTAGCCTTGTCGCCTTCAATGAAGGTTTCTTCGACATAGCTGACGATCTTGCGAATTTCGAAACTCATGAGCTGCTCCGTTGGAGGATTGAGAATGTCTGTGCGTCTGATGGTATACCATAATACCGATCCTGCAAGTCCCCGCAGCGACAATTGCGTCATCCATCCTACGAATGGCTGCGCATTCAGCCTTTGGCGCGAAACCACCCATCACCACAAACCCTGTGGGAGCGAGCCTGCTCGCGAAAGCGGTGGGTCAGCCAATAAACAGGGTGACTGATACACCGCATTCGCGAGCAGGCTCGCTCCCACAGGGAAAATGATGGGTTACAGAGGGCCGCTTTCGGTTAACAAAAGATAACGCGGCGCCGATTGTCAGACATTTGCAAAGCCCGATAGGATGAGCCAGCTTCCGAAGGGGCTCTGGATTGCGGGTTTCAGGACTATGCTTCTGAAACGCCAGTAGCTGAGCACCCTTGCGGCGCCCTTGAAGGCCCGATGGCCCAACAATAATAAATAGGGGAAGGTCTATGAGTCGTTGCCGCCCGCCGGCGTTACGCAACACCGCGTTGCTGGCCACAGCACTCTCGCTGCTGGGCTTTGCCACGTTGTCGGCACCTGTGATTGCCGCCGAGGCCCCGGCTGACGTGGTTTATGCCACCGAATCGGCCAAGGCCGCAAAAAGCCTGATTCTTGATGTCGTCCACGCTGGCGCGCGTCTGGTCGCGGTCGGCGATCGCGGGCACATCGTCTATTCCGATGATCAGGGCAAAACCTGGACCCAGGCCAAGGTGCCAACGCGGCAACTGCTCACCGCCGTGTATTTCGTCGACGACAAAAACGGTTGGGCCGTGGGCCACGACGCGCAGATTCTCGCCAGCGTAGACGGCGGTCTGACCTGGACCAAACAATTCGAAGACCTCGCACGCGAATCGCCGCTGCTCGACGTCTGGTTCAAGGACGCCAGCAGCGGCTTTGCCGTGGGCGCCTACGGCACGCTGCTGGAAACCTCCGACGGCGGCAAGAACTGGGAAGACGTCAGCGACCGCCTCGACAACGAAGACCAGTTCCACCTCAACGCCATCGCCGCCGTGAAAGACGCCGGGCTGTTCATCGTCGGCGAGTCCGGCAGCATGTTCCGCTCCGCCGATGACGGCCAGACCTGGGAAAAGCTTGAAGGCCCGTACGAAGGTTCGCTGTTCGGCGTGATCGGCACGGCGCAACCGCAGACCCTGCTGGCGTACGGCTTGCGCGGCAACCTTTATCGCTCCACTGATTTCGGCAGCAACTGGCAGCAGGTCGAACTCAAAGCCGCACGCGGTGCGCTGGAGTTCGGCCTGTCCGGCGGCACGCTGCTGGAAGACGGCTCGATCGTCATCGTCGGCAACGGCGGCTCGGTGATCAGCAGCAGCGACAACGGCGAAACCTTCAGCGTGTTCAACCGCCCGGATCGCATTTCGCTGTCGTCGGTCACCGCCGCCGGCAACGGCAACCTGATTCTGACCGGGCAGGGTGGCTTGCACATCACCCAGCCAAACGGTGCCGAGACCAATAACAAGAAGGCGGGGCTATGACTTCCTTGATCACTCCTCAGCAGGAAAAGGCGACGGTTCTCGAGCGCCTGATCTTCAACAATCGCCCGGCCGTGATCCTGATCTGCCTGGTGGTGAGCATTTTCCTGTTCTGGCAGGCCACGCTGATCCGGCCGTCGACCAGTTTTGAAAAAATGATCCCGCTGCAGCATCCCTTCATCGAAAAGATGATGGAACACCGCAACGATCTGGCGAACCTCGGCAACACCGTGCGTATTTCGGTGGAAGCCACCGACGGCGACATCTTCTCCAAGGAGTACATGGAGACCCTGCGCCAGATCAACGACGAAGTGTTCTACATTTCCGGCGTCGACCGTTCCGGCCTCAAATCGCTGTGGAGCCCGAGCGTTCGCTGGACCGAAGTGACCGAAGAGGGTTTCGCCGGCGGTGAAGTGATTCCGCAGAGCTACAACGGTTCGCAGGACAGCCTCGATCTGCTGCGTAACAACGTGCTCAAGTCCGGCCAGGTCGGGCGTCTGGTGGCCAACGACTTCAAGTCGAGCATCGTCGACATCCCGCTGCTGGAGGCCTATCCGGACCCGCAGGATCAGGGCAAGTTGCTGGCGCTGGACTATCGCCAGTTCTCCCATGAGCTCGAAGACAAGATCCGCAACAAGTTCGAAGCGCAGAACCCCAACATCAAGATCCACATCGTCGGTTTCGCCAAGAAGGTCGGTGACCTGATCGACGGTCTGGTGATGGTGGTGCTGTTCTTCGGTGTCGCCTTCGTCATCACCCTGATTCTGCTGCTGTGGTTCACCAACTGCCTGCGCAGCACCATCGCGGTGTTGAGCACAACGCTGGTGGCGGTGGTCTGGCAGCTGGGGTTGATGCACTTCTTCGGCTTCGGGCTCGACCCGTATTCGATGCTGGTGCCGTTCCTGATTTTCGCCATCGGCATCTCCCACGGCGTGCAGAAAATCAACGGTATCGCCCTGCAATCCAGCGAGGCCGATAACGCCCTGACCGCTGCACGGCGCACCTTCCGCCAGTTGTTCCTGCCGGGGATGATCGCGATTCTGGCCGATGCGGTGGGCTTCATTACCCTGCTGATCATCGACATCGGCGTGATCCGTGAACTGGCAATCGGCGCGTCCATTGGCGTTGCGGTGATCGTGTTCACCAACCTGATCCTGCTGCCGGTGGCGATTTCCTATGTCGGCATCAGCAAGCGCGCGATTGCCAAGAGCAAGAAGGACGCCAACCGCGAGCACCCGTTCTGGCGCCTGCTGTCGAACTTCGCCAGCCCGAAAGTTGCGCCGATTTCGGTAGCGCTGGCGCTGATCGCCTTCGGTGGCGGCCTCTGGTACAGCCAGAACCTGAAGATCGGCGACCTCGACCAGGGCGCGCCGGAACTGCGTCCGGACTCGCGCTACAACAAGGACAACAACTTCATCATCAGCAACTACTCGACCAGCTCCGACGTGCTGGTGGTGATGGTCAAGACCAAGGCCGAAGGCTGCTCGCGCTACGAAGCCATGGCGCCGATCGATCAGCTGATGTGGAAGATGCAGAACACCGAGGGCGTACAGTCGGCGATCTCGCTGGTGACCGTGTCCAAGCAGATGATCAAGGGCATGAACGAGGGCAACCTGAAATGGGAAACCCTGTCGCGCAACCCGGACGTACTGAATAACTCGATCGCCCGCGCCGATGGCCTGTACAACAACAGCTGCTCGCTGGCGCCAGTGCTGGTGTTCCTCAACGATCACAAAGCTGAGACCCTCGATCGTGCGGTCAACGCGGTGCAGGAGTTTGCCAAGGAAAACAACAAGGATGGCCTGGAATTCATCCTCGCTGCCGGTAACGCCGGGATCGAAGCGGCCACCAACGAAGTCATCAAACAGGCTGAGCTGACCATCCTGATTCTGGTGTACATCTGCGTGGCAGTGATGTGCATGATCACCTTCCGCTCATGGGCAGCGACCCTGTGCATCGTCTTGCCGCTGGTGCTCACCTCGGTGCTCGGCAACGCGCTGATGGCGTTCATGGGCATCGGCGTGAAAGTCGCGACGCTGCCGGTGGTGGCGTTGGGCGTGGGGATCGGCGTGGACTACGGCATCTACATCTACAGCCGCCTCGAGAGTTTCCTGCGTGCCGGGCTGCCGTTGCAGGAAGCCTATTACCAGACGCTGAAGTCGACCGGTAAAGCGGTGCTGTTCACCGGCCTGTGCCTGGCGATCGGCGTGTGCACCTGGATCTTCTCGGCGATCAAGTTCCAGGCCGACATGGGTCTGATGCTGACCTTCATGCTGCTGTGGAACATGTTCGGTGCGCTGTGGCTGCTGCCAGCGCTGGCCAAGTTCCTGATCAAGCCTGAGAAGCTGGCGGGGCAGAAGGGCAATTCGCTGTTTGCCCACTGATCTGACAGGCTGAAACGACAAAGCCGCAACCTTTGGGGGTTGCGGCTTTTTTTGTGCTTCAAGATCAAGCGCCCCTCACCCTAGCCCTCTCCCGGAGGGAGAGGGGACTGACCGCGGTGTCTCTCGCCATACACCGACCTGAAAGATCGAGTCGATTATGGATTCAAAGCAAATCACTGGACCTGCAATACCAAGCGATGTTGGATTCAGCGCAAATCGTTCAAGTCGGCGTAAATCTCAAATATCCGCCAATCGGTCCCCTCTACCTCTGGGAGAGGGCTAGGGTGAGGGCAAGCGATCTCAAGCCCTAAGAAAGCTCTGCGCCAAGCACAACACTCAACGCACTGCGCGCATCATCCAGCTGCACCAGCGTCGCATGCCGGGCACCCAGGGCATCGCGGTTCTCGATGGCGGTCAAGATCGCCTTGTGCCTGGGCAACGCCAGTTCATGCAGATTCGGCCGTTGATTGGAATGCTTCAGCGCCTCGGCAATCGCTACCGCCAACATGTTGCACAGGTTCGCCAGCAGGTCGTTGTGCGTCGCATCGGCGATGCGGCTGTGGAAGTCCAGGTCCGGCTGCAACAGCGCTTCCGGGGTCGGCGCGGCTTCCATGCGTTGGTAGGCTTCGTTGATCGCGGCGATGTCGGCATCAGTCGCATGCTGAGCAGCGAGGGCGGCAGCGGCGGGTTCGATGATGCTGCGCACGCTGGTCAGCACGTTGAAGAATTCATTCTGCGGGCTGCTCTGCATCAGCCAGTGCAGCACGTCCGGGTCGAGCATGTGCCACTCACGGCGGGCCTTGACCACGGTGCCGACGCGCGGTTTGGAATACACCAGACCCTTGGCCACCAGCACCCGCGTGGCTTCGCGCAACACCGGCCGACTGACCGCGTACTCCTCGCACAGCAGGGCTTCGGCGGGCAGTTTGTCGTCGGGCAAAAAGCGTCCGGAGACGATCTGCATGCCCAGTTCCTGGACGATGCGCGAGTGCATGCTTTTACGGTCGGAAGGTTTGCGGTAATCCATGGGGAGTGGCGCGATCCTGAGCGATGGAGATGCCGCGCATCATAGCAGGCACGGCGCAATCTTGAGGTAGGCAATGATCGTTCCCACGCTCTGCGTGGGAATGCCTCAACGGACGCTCCGCGTTCCAGCTCTGAAAGGGACGCGGAGCGCCCCGGGCTGCATTCCCACGCGGAGCGTGGGAACGATCAGTGGGGTGTTAATGGGAGTGGCGCGGAACCTCGGCGCCTCGGCAACCGACGAGGAAGTCAAAGTCGCAACCCTGATCCGCCTGCAGCACGTGGTCGATGTACAGCTGACGATAACCGCCCACCAACAACTGTTGCGGTGCTTGCAGATCGGCCATGCGTGCGGCCAGTTCAGCATCCGGAATGTCCAGATGCAGACGGCCGCTGGCACAATCGAGCTCGATCCAGTCGCCTTCTTTTACTGCCGCCAAAGGCCCGCCGGCTGCGGCTTCCGGGGCAACGTGCAAAACCACCGTGCCGTATGCCGTGCCGCTCATGCGTGCATCGGAAATACGCACCATGTCGGTCACGCCTTCTGCCAACAGCTTGGCCGGCAGGCCCATGTTGCCGACTTCAGCCATGCCCGGATAACCCTTCGGCCCGCAGTTTTTCATCACCAGAATCGAATCCTTATCGACGTCCAGCTCCGGATCGTTGATCCGCGCCTTGTACATGTCGAAGTTCTCGAACACCACCGCACGACCGCGATGCTGCATCAGTTCAGCAGTGGCGGCGGACGGCTTGAGCACCGCGCCCAACGGCGCCAGATTGCCACGCAACACGCAGATGCCACCGTCGGCGCGAATCGGATTGTCGAGGGTGCGGATCACTTGGTCTTCGCCGTAGATCGGCGCGTCCTTGGTGTTTTCGCCGATGGACTTGCCGTTGACCGTCAGTGCATTCGGGTTGGGGATCAGATTGGCTTCACCGAGGCGACGCAGTACCGCTGGCAAACCGCCGGCGTAGTAGAACTCTTCCATCAGGAAACGCCCGGACGGTTGCAGGTCGACGATGGTCGGCATGCCGCGACCGATGCGGGTCCAGTCGTCCAGATCCAGCTCGACGCCGATGCGTCCGGCAATGGCTTTCAAGTGGATCACGGCATTGGTCGAACCGCCGATGGCAGCGTTGACACGAATAGCGTTTTCGAAGGCTTCCTTGGTGAGGATCTTCGACAGCTTCAGGTCTTCACGCACCATCTCCACCGCACGCATGCCGGACATGTGCGCCAGCACATAACGGCGTGCGTCCACAGCCGGAATCGCGGCGTTGTGCGGCAGCGAAGTGCCCAGCGCTTCAGCCATGCACGCCATGGTCGACGCGGTGCCCATGGTGTTGCAGGTGCCCGCCGAACGCGACATGCCGCCCTCGGCTGCGAGGAAGTCGTCGATGGTGATGGTGCCGGCCTTGACTTGTTCGCTGAGCTGCCAGACCACGGTGCCGGAACCGATGTCCTTGCCTTTGTGCTTGCCGTTCAGCATCGGCCCGCCGGTGACGACGATGGCCGGCACGTCGCAACTGGCCGCGCCCATCAACAGTGCTGGAGTGGTTTTGTCGCAACCGGTGAGCAGCACCACGCCGTCGATCGGGTTGCCGCGAATCGCTTCTTCAACGTCCATGCTCGCCAGGTTGCGGGTGAGCATGGCGGTCGGGCGCAGGTTCGATTCGCCATTGGAGAACACCGGGAATTCCACCGGAAAACCACCGGCCTCGATCACCCCGCGTTTGACGTGCTCCGCGATCTGGCGGAAGTGCGCGTTGCACGGGGTCAGTTCCGACCAGGTGTTGCAGATGCCGATGATCGGCTTGCCGTGGAACTGATGGTCGGCGATGCCCTGATTCTTCATCCAGCTGCGGTACATGAAGCCGTTCTTGTCGGCCGTGCCAAACCATTGGGCGGAGCGCAGGGTGGGTTTCTTATCAGACATGATCGATTCTCTTATTGTAAGACTATTGTTTGCGAGCTGACGCTTAATCTAAGCTCAAAATCCGCGCTTTGGAAGTGTTGTTGGGTAATTAGTATTACTATATAGTCGTTTTCGACGGAGGGATGGCCCTGGCTGTTTTGGCGAGAGGCGTCCCCCGAGGTTCTATAAAAACAACAATCGGAGACCGATCTCATGAGCCAGGAATTGCGGCTTGTCCGGCGCATCACACTGAAACTGATTCCCTTCCTGATCCTGCTGTACCTGATCGCCTATGTGGATCGCTCCGCCGTCGGCTTCGCCAAGCTGCACATGGGCGCCGACATCGGCATCGGCGACGCCGCCTATGGCCTCGGTGCCGGGCTGTTTTTCATCGGCTATTTTCTTCTCGAGATTCCCAGCAACCTGATGCTCGAACGCTTCGGCGCGCGGCGCTGGTTCGCGCGGATCATGATCACCTGGGGCGCGATCACCATCGGCATGGCCTTTGTGCAAGGGCCGCACAGCTTCTATGTGATGCGCTTTCTGCTCGGCGCGGCCGAGGCGGGCTTCTTCCCCGGCGTGCTGTACTACATCACCCAATGGTTCCCGGTGCGCCATCGCGGCAAGATCCTCGGCCTGTTCATCCTCTCGCAACCCATCGCGATGATGATCACCGGTCCCGTGTCCGGTGGCTTGCTGGGCATGGACGGCATCCTTGGTCTGCATGGCTGGCAGTGGCTGTTCATCGTCATCGGCACGCCGGCGATCCTGCTGACCTGGCCGGTCCTGCGCTGGCTGCCGGACGGCCCGCAGCAAGTGAAGTGGATGGATCAGGCGGAAAAAGACTGGCTGACCGGCGAACTGAAAAAGGATTTGCAGGAATACGGCCAGACCCGTCACGGCAATCCGCTGCATGCGCTGAAAGACAAACGCGTGTTGCTGCTGGCGCTGTTCTATCTGCCGGTGACCCTGAGCATTTATGGCCTCGGCCTGTGGCTGCCGACACTGATCAAACAGTTCGGCGGCAGCGATCTGGTCACCGGGTTCGTCTCTTCGGTGCCATACATTTTCGGGATCATCGGCCTGCTGATCATTCCGCGCAGCTCCGACCGTTTGAATGATCGCTACGGCCACTTGGCGGTGCTCTATGTGCTCGGAGCGCTGGGCCTGTTCCTCAGTGCCTGGCTGTCGCTGCCGGTAGCGCAACTGGCGGCGCTGTGTCTGGTGGCGTTTGCGTTGTTCTCGTGCACCGCGGTGTTCTGGACCTTGCCGGGGCGCTTCTTTGCTGGCGCCAGTGCCGCGGCGGGGATTGCCTTGATCAACTCGGTCGGCAACCTCGGCGGTTACATTGGGCCGTTCGTGATCGGCGCGTTGAAGGAATATACCGGCAATCTGGCGTCCGGACTCTACTTCCTCTCGGGCGTGATGGTGTTCGGGCTGATTCTGACCGGCATCGTTTACCGCGTGCTGGAACGCAAACACGTGTTGCCCGTCGACCAGTTCGCAGCAAGTGCCCGTGGCGCGACCCGAACCTGACTGACCAACACTGGCCCCTGTGGGAGCGAGCCTGCTCGCGAAGAGGCCATCACATTCAACACTGTTGGTGACTGATACACCGCTTTCGCGAGCAGGCTCGCTCCCACAGGGGATAGCGGCGTTTTTGATGGAACAGGAGAAAATCATGCATCTGGTTCAATTCGAATTACCCAACGGCGAGCGCCGTGTTGGCGTGGTCGACAACGGTCAGGTCCGCGAAGTCAAGGACGCCCGCAGTGTCCGTGATCTGGCCCTGGCCGCAATCGAGGCCGGCGGCTCCCTTGAGCAGCAAGTGCAAAGCCTCGGCCTCGGTGCCAGCCACGACTACGCGCAATTGCTCAAAGACCTGCGCATTCTGCCGCCACTCGATCACCCGGATCCGGCGCACATGCTGGTCAGCGGTACCGGTCTGACGCACCTGGGCAGCGCTTCGGCCCGGGACAAGATGCACCAGCAGGCCGGCGATGAAGCGGCGATGACCGACACCATGCGCATTTTCAAATGGGGCGTGGAGGGTGGCAAACCGGCGGCGGGGCAGGCCGGCGTGCAACCAGAGTGGTTCTACAAGGGCGACGGCAGCATTGTCGTGCGTCCGGGGCAGCCGTTCCCGCTGCCGCCGTTCGCCGAAGACGCCGGCGAAGAGCCGGAGATGGCCGGCCTGTATGTCATCGGCAACGATGGCAAGCCGTATCGCCTCGGTTTCGCCGTCGGTAACGAGTTCTCCGATCACGTCATGGAACGCAAGAATTACCTGTACCTGGCGCACTCGAAATTGCGCAGTTGCAGTTATGGCCCGGAACTTCGTACCGGTGAATTGCCTCAACACCTTGCCGGCACCAGCCGAATCCTGCGTGACGGCGAAGTGCTCTGGCAGAACGAGTTCCTCAGCGGCGAGGCCAACATGTGCCACAGCCTGGCGAACCTCGAGTACCACCACTTCAAATACAGTCAGTTCCTGCGTCCGGGCGACGTGCATATTCACTTTTTCGGCACTGCGACCCTGTCGTTTGCCGACGGCATCCGCACCCAGCCGGGCGACACGTTTGAGATCAGCCAGGCCGACTTCGGCGCACCGCTGGTCAACGGTATCGCACCGGTCAAAGCGGCTTTTGAACCGGACAGCATCGGCACCCTTTAAGGAGATCCCATGACTCAGATTCTCGGTCACAACTACATCGGCGGTCAGCGTAGCGCCGCCGGCAGCGTCAAACTGCACTCGGTCGACGCCAGCACTGGCGAGGCCCTGCCGCACGATTTCATTCAGGCCACGGCCGAAGAAGTCGACGCCGCCGCCAAGGCCGCCGCTGCGGCTTACCCGACCTATCGCAGCCTCAGCGCCGAACGTCGCGCGCAGTTCCTCGACGCAGTCGCGGATGAGCTGGATGCGCTTGGCGACGATTTCGTCGCCGTGGTCTGCCGCGAAACCGCGCTGCCGGCTGGTCGCATTCAGGGCGAGCGTGGTCGCACCAGCGGGCAGATGCGTCTGTTCGCCAAAGTCCTGCGTCGCGGTGATTTCTACGGCGCGCGCATCGATCTGGCACTGCCGGATCGCCAGCCGCTGCCACGTCCGGATCTGCGTCAGTACCGCATCGGCCTCGGCCCGGTCGCCGTGTTTGGTGCGAGCAACTTCCCGCTGGCGTTCTCCACTGCCGGTGGCGACACCGCAGCAGCACTGGCCGCCGGTTGCCCGGTAGTGTTCAAGGCCCACAGCGGCCACATGGCCACGGCTGAACTGGTCGCCGACGCGATCATTCGTGCCGCAGAAAAAACCGGTATGCCCGCTGGCGTGTTCAACATGATCTACGGTGGCGGCGTCGGCGAATGGCTGGTCAAGCATCCGGCGATTCAGGCCGTTGGTTTCACCGGT
The DNA here is from genome assembly GCF_025910115.1 of Pseudomonas sp. RG1. Lineage (NCBI taxonomy): Bacteria > Pseudomonadati > Pseudomonadota > Gammaproteobacteria > Pseudomonadales > Pseudomonadaceae > Pseudomonas > Pseudomonas sp. RG1. The sequence goes on along the minus strand of NZ_JAPCIK010000029.1, from coordinate 34,349 downwards.
TCGCTGAAGGGCGGTCGCGCCTTGTGCGACATGGCTGCCGCACGTCCGCAACCGATCCCGGTGTTCGCCGAGATGTCGAGCATCAACCCGGTGATCGTTTTGCCGCAAGCACTGGCCACACGTTCGGAAACCGTTGCGCGCGACCTCACCGCTTCGGTGGTGCAGGGTTGCGGTCAGTTCTGCACCAACCCGGGTCTGGTCATCGGTATTCGCTCGCCGCAGTTCAGCGCGTTTGTACAGCAAGTCGCCGCTGCAATCGGTGATCAACCGGCGCAAACCATGCTCAACGCCGGCACCCTCGGCAGCTATGGCAAAGGCCTGGAGAAGCTCCTGGCGCACAGCGGCATCGAGCATCTGGCCGGTAATCCGCAGCAGGGCAATCAGGCGCAGCCGCAGTTGTTCAAGGCCGATGTCAGCCTATTGATCAACGGCGATGAAGTGCTGCAGGAAGAAGTGTTCGGTCCGACCACAGTAATCGTCGACGTGGCCGATCAGGCACAACTGAGCGCGGCGCTGCACGGCCTGCACGGTCAATTGACCGCGACGATCATCGGCGAGCCGTCTGATTTCGAGCAATTCGCCGAACTGACGCCGCTGCTGGAACAGAAGGTCGGGCGCATCCTGCTCAACGGTTATCCGACCGGTGTCGAAGTGTGCGATTCGATGGTGCACGGCGGGCCGTACCCGGCGACGTCCGATGCGCGCGGCACGTCAGTGGGCACGCTGGCGATCGATCGCTTCCTGCGCCCGGTGTGCTTCCAGAACTACCCGGACAGCTTGCTGCCCGAACCGCTGAAAAACGCCAACCCGCTGCGGATTCAGCGTTTGGTGGATGGCAAGCCATCGCGTGAGGCGATCTAGCCAACACCGTAATTTCCTGTGTCTTTGATTGATCGTTCCCACGCTCCGCGTGGGAATGCAGCCCGGGACGCTCTGCGTCCCATTGGAACGCGGAGCGTCCCTAGAGGCATTCCCACGCAGAGCGTGGGAACGATCAGCTGGCACACCGCCTTCGCGAGCAGGCTCGCTCCCACAGAGGTTCCAGCAGGGGCCTTCGGATCACATTGGGCTATCATTGGCCCTTTCCCCCCTAGAAAGACTGTTTGCCATGACTGCCCTAACCCTTCTCAACGCCCTCGAACACTGCGGTATGGTCGAAATCGATGGCCTGCACGCCTTCGAATTCGCCCTCGACGAGGACGATAACCTGCACATCGAATGCATCGATGGCCGCGAAGCCAAGCACTGGGAATTCACCCCGGCGCAGGTCGCGCAAGCGACGTTCGATGAGACGCTGCAGAGCTGGCTGATCGTCGGTTACGCCAGCGACACCAAGACCACGGGCGAGCATCGTCTGGTGTGCGTCGGCGACGTAGTCAGCAGCAGCGACGATGAGGATGACAATAATGAAGATGCGTAATTTCTGGCCTTTGCTGATGGCCGGCAGCGTCGGCGCGATGGGGCTTTCCAGCGCCTCTGCCGAAACCTTGCAATTGCTGGTCGGCTCCTACACCGCCGGTTCCAGCCAGGGCATCTACCGCATGCAGTTCGACAGTGCCACCGGCCAGATCGACGCCAAGCCGCTGCAAGTGGTCAAGACCGAAAACCCGTCGTGGCTGACCCTCTCGAAAGACCAGAAGCGCTTGTTCGTGGTCAACGAAAACGGCCCGGGCCAGACTGACCCGGTCGGCCGCGTCAGCAGCTTCGCCATCGACCCGAAGACCCACGCGCTGAGCCTGATCAATCAAGTGCAGAGCCTCGGTAACGAGCCGACCCATTCCAGCCTCAGCGCTGATGCCAAACACCTGTTCGTCAGCAACTACTCGGTGATGGAAGATCCGGGCGGTACCCTGGCGGTATTGCCGGTCGATGCCGACGGCCAGCTGAAACCGGTGGTGCAGATGAGCGGCCACCCGGCCAGTCGGGTCAACCCTGAGCGCCAGGCTTCCAATCACGTGCACTCGACGGTGTCGTCGCCGGACGGGCGCTATGTGTTCTCCAATGATTTGGGCGCGGACAAGGTTTTCATCTATCAGTACGACCCGAAGGCCAACCCGCACTTGCCGCTAACCCCGGCGAAAACCGCCTCGGTAGCCTTGCCGGCCGGCAGTGGCCCGCGTCATCTGCTGTTCAGCGCTGATGGCAAACACGCTTGGCTGACCATGGAGATGAGTGCACAGGTCGCGGTGTTCGACTACAACGACGGCGTGCTGACCCAGACGCAACTGGTCGATCTCGCGGCGGGCCAGCCAACCTCGGACAAGGCTGGCGCGGCGCTGCATGCCTCGGCTGACGGCAAGTTTCTCTACGTGAGCAATCGCGGCACGGCCAATCAGCTCGTAGTGTTCAGCATTGATCCTGCGACCGGTCAGCTCAAAGAGCTGCAAAAGCGCTCGGTCGAGGGTGATCACCCGCGCGAGTTTGCCCTCGATCCGAGCGGTAAATTTGTCTTGATTGCCAACCAGAAGAGCAACCAGATTGTCGTCGTCGAACGCGATGCCAAGACCGGTCTGCTGGGCAAAACCGTGCAAAAACTGCCGATGGACGCGCCAAGCGATCTGAAATTTGTAGTGCGACAATAAGCCACAGGCCCCGGTCTGCGGGGCCTGCATCGTTGTATTAATTGCACTGATATCGGCTAATGCTACAAAAGATTTCAAGGAGGCAACCCTCGAGCGTTACGTTTGTTTCACAGCCCGACCGGGCAAACCAAGCAAACGAACACGAGGGTTACCGCCATGAACTTCAATCTCTTCTCCGTCATCGCCGCTTCCGCCATTTCTGCCACCGTGGTATTGCCAGCCGGTGCCAACGTCGAAATCGCCAGCAAAAAATCCCACACCCAGAGCTACACCCAGAAATACCTGCAACAAAGCGCCAACTTCTACGCCGCGCTGGATCACAAAACCCAAGCCTGAGCGCACCGTTCTCCTGTAGGAGCTGCCGAAGGCTGCGATCTCTTGATCTTCATCGTCAAAAGATCGCAGCCTTCGGCAGCTCCTACGCACGCGCGTAACCTGATCGTTCCCACGCTCTGCGTGGGAACGCAGCCCGGGACGCTCTGCGTCCCATTGGAACGCGGAGCGTCCCTTGAGGCATTCCCACGCGGAGCGTGGGAACGATCAATCAGAAGATCGCAGCCTTCGGCAGCTCCTGTGCGCGTACGCGTTCTGCACTCATAGGTTTTCTCTCGCCGGCAAATAGAGCGGCTAAATAATCAACGAAGCTGATATTCACCATTGCAAACCCTGAGTGGTTGCTTCGGCTTTTTTGATTGATTCTGTGGCCATCGAAACCTTTGCCCACGGAGAACACCATGGCCAGCGCAATCCTCACTTCCGCCAAACTCGGCGCCTATCTGGCCATCGGTCTGTACTTAGCCGTGGTGCTGTTCGTCAGCATCGGCGCGCAGATGGAACACAGCTTCGACGCCCCGATCGACGTCGCCCACCCCGGCATCCAGTTCGAACTGCGCTCGCAAAGCGCGATGGTCGACAGGGCCGAACTCGCAGGAGTCGGCGGCGCATGAAAGGCTACAGACTCTGGGTCATCGCCAGCCTCGCGCTGATGACCAACGGCGCCTCACTCCTGGGGTTTGGCCAGGGCTCGGTGGGCGGCTTGGCCCGGGCCATAGAGGCCAACCACAACATCGCCCACAACATTGAACGCGCCAACACGCTGGGGCTGATGGCCGGCAATCCACCGGTCAAGGTCGCGGTGGATTTTCTCGGGCCGTTTGAAGTGGATTGCATGGCGCTGGGCATGTGCCAAGCACTGGCCTAATGATCGTTCCCACGCTCTGCGTGGGAATGCCTCAAGGGACGCTCCGCGTTCCAATGGGACGCAGAGCGTCCCCGGCTGCATTCCCACGCGCAGCGTGGGAACGATCAAAGGGACAGAGGGTTATTTTTTCATGATTGAGGTAAACAGCTCGGATTCGAGCAGGCGCTGCAACCAGGCCTGCAAGCGAAGATAAGGCGTCTGCGCAAACCACTCGCGATCAACATGAGCGAACTGTCGGACGAAGGGCAGCAGGGCGATGTCGGCGAGACTGAGCCGGTCACCCAGCAAATAGTCGTGGTCTGCGAGCGTCAGATCCAGATAGTGGGCGATCATCTCGCACTGCATGCGATAGACCTCCATCGGTTGCTCTGGATAACGCTCAGCGTATTTGTAGTGGTTCAACGAAGTCTTGAATCGTTGATCGTTCGTCTCGATCAGCATGTCCATGATGACGTCTGCTCCCGGATCATCCTTGAACAACCAATCATCCGGATCATTCTGCGCCAACGCCCAGCGCATGATCTGCAGACTTTCATCAATCACCACACCATCGGCATTCAGCACCGGCACGGTGCCCTTGGGCGAGAGCGCGAGCATTTCCGCCGGCTTGTTCTTGAGGCTGACCTCAACGATCTCCACCGGCACGCCCGCATAACGCAGGGCCATTCGCGCACGCATCGCGTAAGGGCAGCGGCGGAAGGAATACAGCGTGTTCATTTCACCTCCAGCGTGCTCAAACCATTGCCCTGGCGCCGCACCTGAATCTGCACTGGGATCCGTTCGTGCATTTCCTGCACATGGGAAATCACCGCGACCTTGCGTCCCTGCGCCTGCAAGCCATCGAGCGCGTCCATCGCCAACTGCAAGGATTCAGGATCAAGGCTGCCGAAACCTTCGTCGATAAACAGCGATTCGATTTTCAGCGTGCTCGACGCCATCGAGGCCAGACCCAGCGCAAGGGCGAGTGATACGAGGAACGTCTCGCCGCCAGAAAGCGAATGCACCGAGCGCAGTTCGTCGCCCATCTCCGTGTCCATTACCAGCAGGCCGAGCATGCTGCCGCCGCGTTTGAGGCGATAGCGTTTGACCAATTGGCGCAGCTGCGCGTTGGCGTGATGTACCAGCAGGTCGAGGTTGTAGGCCTGGGCGATCTTGCGGAAGGTGTCGCCGGTGGCCGAGCCGATCAAGGCACTGAGTCGCGCCCAGCGCTGGTACTCGGCATAGGCGTCGGCGATCTGCTGGGCCAGCGCCTGATTGGCGTTCTGCCGGCGCTGGTCTTCCACCTGTTCGGCGCGCAATTCGGCGCACTGCTGTTCGCTGACGGCGAACTGGTTCTGCAGCTCGGCGAGGGCGCTGTCCAGCTGTTCGGCGTCAAGATTGCCGTCCTGCCGGGCCTGGTGATCGAGCAGGCGCTGATCGCGCTCCTGCAACAGGACCTGGGCCTGTTCGATGGCTTTTTCGTTGTGCTGAAGGGTCTGGCGCAGTTCGGTGACTTGCGCGTCGTCGAAGCGCAGCAAGTCCTCGAGGCCGCCGTCATCCAGTTCCGGATGGCTGGCGCGCCAATCGGCGATCTTGCCGGCGAGTGCCTGGTCTTCAGCTTGCAGTGCTTGCAGGCGTTCCTGCTGAGACTTGAGCTCTGCAGCGATTTGCACCAGCTGCGTGCGCACGCTTTGCAGCTCCTCAGCGGTACGGGTTTCGGCGCTACGCGTCTGTTCCACCGCGTGTTCCAACTGCTGCTGCCAATGCTCGGCGTTGCTGTGCTCGCCAAGTAACTGCGCGAGTTTTTCCTGACAGCCTTGCTGTTGCTCGGTCAACGCCGTGAATTGCTGTTCGGCACTGTGCAGCTGCTGAGTGCGCAGCTGCTGGCGATCCTGCTCTTTCTCCAGCGTCTGCTGGCGTTGCTGCTGTTCGCTCAGCTCTTCCTTTTGCTGTTCGAGCTGGGTCAAACGCTCGGCGATCTGCCGGTCCAGCTGCATGAACGTTGCCGCCGGCTCCAGGCGCAAGGCTTCGAGCGTGTCGGCGGGCAGCAGCGGGCCGAACGCGCTGAGTTCTTCCTCAAGGCGCTGACGATCACTGTTGAGTTCATGCTGCTGATGGCTCAGCTGTTGCGCCGCTTGCTGATGCGCCGCTTCAGCCTGACGCAATTGCTGCGACAAGCGCGCCGCGTCCTGTTGCAAGGTGAGCAGGGCGCTCTGGCGTTGTTCGTCCTGAGTGATGCTCTGGTTCAATTGCTCGGTCTGGCGGCTGAGCCAGGCGTCGCGTTTGTCGGCGTCCTGATTGAACAGTTGCGCGGCCAGCGGATGCGCGTCGAGGCTCGGGGCCAGGGCTTGTTGTTGCGCCGCGAGTTGTTCCTGTTGCTGGAGCAATTCTTTCTGTTGTGCGATCACGCCACCGACTTCGCCGCGCAGTTCGATCAGTTTTTCCTTGAGCTGATCGACCACTTGCTGGGCGTTGGCCTGTTCGCTTTCATCGTGACGGCCAAGGCTTTGCAACAGCGCTTCGGGCTGGTGATAGGGATGCTCGTTGCTGCCGCAGACCGGGCAGGGTTGATCGTCCTGCAACTGCGCGCGCAGCTCTTCGACACTGGCACTGCGCGCCAGCCGCTGACGTTCAAGCAGTTCGCGAGTGACATTTAGGGTCTGCTCGGCGACGGTCAGTTCGGCCTTGGTTTTCACCCCGTCCTGGGTTAGACGTTCACGTTGCTGCTGCGCGTCGAGCTGGCGTTGTTGCAACTCGGCGCTGCGCTTGTCCAGATCCTGCTGAGACGCCCACAGGCGCGCCAGATCTTCGATTGCGCGCAGCTGTTTGCGGTTGTCCTGCAGCAAGGTGCCAAGCAGGCCGATCTGTTCGGCGACTGCGTCCGGCTCTGCGCCGGCTTCTTTGAACAGCACTTCCAGTTGCTGTTTGTGCGAGGCCAGTTGCTCAGCATTGTGCGCGGCGTTCTGTTCGAGGGACGCCAGTTCGCTCTGGCCCTTGTTCAAGCGGTTGCCGATCAGCATCAGCTGTTGCAGACGATCGCGATAGGCGCTCCAGGCATCGCTCAACGGCGCCAGATGCGCACTCTGCTCAAGCTCCGCGGCGATGCGTTGCAAACGCGCGGCGACTTCAGTCTGCTTTTCCTGCAAAGCCTGAATCGCGCTCTGGCCATCCTTGAACGCTTGCTCGGCCGCTTGCCGGGCTTCGGCACTGCTGGCGGTGTCCTTGATCAGGCGGGCGAGGGTGCTTTGCTCTTCGAATGCCTGACGCAGCAACGGCGCATTTTCGCTCTGGCGTTGTTGCGCTGCGCTCAGGGCGACTTTCGCTGCGCCGAGGTTCTGTTCCAGCTCCGTCTGGCGTTCGCCCAGCGCCGCGTGTTGTTGGGTGTGCGCGGCAATCTGCGTCGCCAGTGGCGTGAGCAGCGCATCGAGCTCAGCCTCGCGCGCGAACTGATGACGCTGCGGGCCAAGCTGTTCCAGACGCGTCAGTTTTACCCTCTCGCCGGCCAGTGCCTGCCATTGCTGTTGCGCGGTTTGCAGTTGTTCGCTGGCCGCTTGCTGCGCTTCCTGCAACAGACGCAAATCCTTCAGCCAACCGTGTTGTTGCTCAAGTTGTTTGAGCTGCGCCTGTTGCGCCTTCATCTGTTGCTGCGCGGTGTTGAAACGCTCGTCGAGTTCGGCACGAGCTTCCGGCGCCAAAGGCGTCACACCGGTAGCCTGATCCTGCAACAGCTTGTGCGCTTCGCGGGCTTCTTTGGTCTTGTCGAAGGCGCGGCGGCCGAGGCGGGTGTACAGCGCGGTGTCGGTGAGTTTTTCCAGCAGTTCACTGCGGTCGTTGTCGTCGGCCTTGAGGAACGCGCTGAACTCACTCTGCGCCAGCAGCACAGCGCGAGTGAACTGTTCAAAGTTCAGGCCCAGCGCGGCTTCGAGCTGGGTTTTGTATTCGCCTTTCTGGCTGGCGAGCAGTTGATCCTGATCGATGTCGCGCAGGCTCTGCCGACTGGCCTGGAGTTTGCCACCAGCCTTCTCGCGAGCGCGATTGGCTTCCCAGCGCGCGCGATAGCGGCGGCCATCGACGCCGACAAAATCCACTTCGGCATAGCCTTCACCGGTGCCGCGTCGCAGCAAGGTGCGCGGGTCGCCAGTGGCGATTTCACCATCAGCATCCGGGACTTTCGCATCACGGCCGGTGTTGTTCAGACGCGGCACAGCGCCAAATAGCGCCAGGCACAAGGCATCGAGCAACGTGCTTTTGCCGGCGCCGGTGGGGCCGGTGATTGCGAACAGACCGGCGCTGGCCAGCGGTTCAGCGGTGAAATCAATCTCGAACGGCCCGGCCAGCGAGGCGAGGTTCTTCAAACGAATGGCGAGAATCTTCATGGCTGCTCGCCCTCCAGTTGCACGTCCTGCAGCAGTTCAGCGAAGTCCTTGAGCGTCTGCTCGTCGACCTCGCTGCCGTAATTGTCGAGCCAGGCGCGGCTGAACAGTTCCTGCGGAGTGAGCTGGTCGAGTTCGATCAACGTGCTGCCATCATCGCTGCCATCGGCGCCACGATTGCCGGCGTATTCAGCGGCGATGCGCACCAGTCGCACGGCTTTGCCTTGCAGTGCGGTTTCCACTTGATGGCGCAGATCCGGCTGCGGCTCATCGAGGCGCACGCGCACTTCGAGCCATGGCTGGCGCTGGGTTTCGGCGAGCAGATCGATGTTCGGCAGGTCGGCCAGTTGCAGCAGAATCTCGGCCAGCGGCGCCGGGCCGATGCGCTGCAGATTGACCGAGCGCGGGATCAGTTTCGGCTCGACGCTGACCAGTGTTTCACCGTCCAGGACCACATCGAGAATCTGATGCTGATAACCGATTTCGGAGAACGACAGCGGAATCGGCGAGCCGCTGTAGCGGATGCGCTCCTCGCCGTTGACCTTCTGCGGCTTGTGCAAATGGCCGAGGGCGACATAGCTGATGCTTTCGCCGAACAGGCTGGCGGGCAGCGCTTCGGCATTGCCGATGATCAGGCTGCGCTCGGAATCCTCCGACACCGAGCCCCCGGCCATGTGTGCGTGGCTGATAGCGATCAACGCCTGCCCGGGCTGGCGCTTGGCATTCGCCGCCGCGATCAGCCATTCATGCACCTGACCGATGCCACGCAGATAGTTGTCGCCCAGATGCGCGCCGGTGACTTCCGCCGGGCGCAAGAATGGTAGCGCCAGGCACCACGCGGCGATTTCTCCCTGGGCATTCGGTAGCGGCAGCAGCAGGCGCTCGGCATCGAGTTGCCCGTCATCCAGCCACAGCACCCGTCCCAACGCGTGAGTGCGCAAACGCCGCATCAACGGCGCCGGCAGTTCGATCCGCGAGCCGGAATCATGGTTGCCGGCAATCATCACGATGGTCAGCAGCGGCTGCTGTTCGTGAGCGCTGACGATGAAATCGTAGAGGCGTTCCTGCGCTTTGACCGGCGGATTGACCGTATCGAAGATATCGCCAGCAATCAGCAGCACATCCGGCTGCGCCAAGTGCAACTGGCGCAGCAGCCATTCGAGAAAACACGCGTGCTCGAAATCGCGCTCCTGGCCGTGCAGGTTTTGCCCAAGGTGCCAGTCGGAGGTGTGGAACAGACGCAAGGTGGACTCCGCTACAGAAAAGAGGTGATGGCCGCAGATGAAATGAGGGCGGCGAAAGAGGGGAGAGTTTACAGATTATTGCGCCGGTGGAGCTTGTCCCAGCGGAACGCCGCAGGGCATTTCGACGATTCGCTCGTTGACGCCCTTACAGCGGCTACCTAATATCGAGCTATCGTATTGATATCATCTCGGTCGCAAGCGTTACGTCCAGTCTTCAGCGTTATTCGATAAAGCCGACGCCGGAAGATCGAGTGGGGAGCCAATGTAATGCAAGTGATCAACTCTATACCATGGGTTATCGACACAGAACCCTTCGACACATGGAAGCAGCAGTGGTCGAATCAAGAAGGCCTGGATATTCATTCGTATATCCACGACCAATGCCACCCGGAACAGATATTGATGTTTTCCACGTTGCTGTTCCCGACGTTCATCGTGTCTGAGGGAGGCGTCTTCCTCGAGCGAAATTTTTCACACGAAGCGTTCGCGCGCTGCGTGAACCTGGCCGCTGGCGACATGGCGGAGGTTGAGCGGCTTATGAATTATGTGAAAATTTATGATGTTTTTGGCCAATTCGGAAATGGTGTATCGCCCAGAATATTTCTTCAGGTGTGCGAGATGATCGGGTTTGCCTGGCGAATGGTGTTGAAGGAGAAATTCCCGGACACGTTATTCACTGTCGAGGTGTCGAACTCGGATGAGGATTACGGCCCGGTGGTTACGTTTTATCAGGTGAAACAATGATTGTTCCCTTCCCAACGCTCGCTGATGAAAGATTTTTTGTTTTGATGTGTCCGCCTCAAGACCGTGGGCAAGCTTTTTACATTTCTTGAGTTGAGCCACCAATACAATGCCTAAATTTTCCTGTGTGTGCGGTCAGATTATCAATTTGTCTCATGGTACGTCCGAGTTAGAGTTTTCAATGGTTGCCGAGCGAAAGATAGATGAGCTGGGTGCTGCCTTGGCAGACCGTTGGTTGTCTGAGGAAGAGTTCTATCAGCAGATAGGTGCGGGTGCTACTACTGTTTATCGATGCAATAAATGCGGGCGACTACATATTGATCAAGGTGGCGGAAACTTTTCTTCCTATATTAAGGAACTATGATAGAGCGCGCCACACGCTTTCGGGTAAGAGTGGGGACTGGATTGTTCGCCAGCAAGAGGCTTCAAATGGACTTTTCAATTGCGGAGTACGGAGCGGTCGGCCCTTTGAATGGCAAGTTGTCCAGAGGACAAGTGCGCGACATTCTTGGAGCCGGTTTCGAAGTGTTCTGGAAAACAGCTGACTCCTTGAATACTACGGATGCTTATTTTCAGCTCGACCTTCATGTCTACTACGACGCGCGAGATATGGTTAAAGGGGTAGAGTTTTTCGAAAGAAGCACGGTGTCCTGGAACGGCCACAAGCTGGTAGGCGAAACATCCACGGACGTGTTGGCTTTGTTTCGTCGCCACGGTATTGATCCCGTCATTGACGATGACGGATTTGAAGTCGGTGAGTTGGGTATGGGGTTTTACGTTGACGATGACGACGACTTGATCACCACTTTATATATCAATCTGCGCCGCGAAATTCATTTAACGGCGTCGTGCTCTAACATGAGCCAGAGATGATCATCTGCCCAAGATGTCAGCAGGATTACATTGTCTGTGCCCATGTCAAGGCCACTGGGAAAGAGTTATTCATGTGCCCAGAGTGCGACGCTACCTGGTTTTCAGTTGAGGCGATCGGCGTTGCGCCTTTTCTGGATTTTGGGACTTATATGGAAAGCATAGGCTTGTCGATGCTGTGGGACGAGTTGGACATTGTTTCCGATTCAGAAGACTCAAGAAATGACAGTGTTTGATCCGGCAATGAAGTGAGGTTGTTATGAAGGAGTTGTTCGGTCAGCCATACCGCCAGTCAGACCCTTATTGGATTGTCAAAGGGTATTTTGACAGGATGTATGATGATGGCCGTTTCATCGAGGCAGCCGGCTATATTGTTAGGCGTTGGGGGTTCAGTGTTGATGGAGCATACTGTAACTTCCCTGATGTAAATAGCTCATTTGAAGAGGGTCATTTCGAAGGAGTGGAGTTTTCTTATGGGTGTCCCTCTAGCGATGCAGACACAATTGTTGTCAGTGAAGAGGTTTGCATGGAATACCTTCGGCTAGCTTGTGATAAATACCTACAGCGCCATCCTGAAAGTAACGCTGAAGTAGATGTTCTCTTAAGTGGGAGCTATATCTGATAAGTAGAAGTGTTCCATTTGTCTAGCGCAGCCAAAAGATCTCCGATCAAGAGAAAGTTAAAAGATGAATGATTTCGAGTCAGTAAAGAAACTGATTATCCAGTTGGTTAAAGATAAAGCCGGTAATTTTGATGGTGACAGTTGGGAAGCTGATTACAAGCTGAACTGGGAAGACGAGTTAGCGGAAAGGCTAGCAAACGCTTTCTACAATATGTCCAGAGCGGCATCCGCCAAAGAAAATACAGATGATGTCATGTTGAAAGCCGCGTTACTGAATTCACGAACGGACTTCATGGATCTCGCCAATTTTTTCAGGGATATTTTCGACGATTTGGATGCACTGCTGCGCAAGCCAGTCTGGCCGGATATTCCAGAAGGATTTGATTATCAGGGCTACCACCAGTGAGTTATCCATAGGTGCAGAATGCGACGACATCGGGTCTTTGATAAGGGGCGCGGGCGTCAGGCTAAAAGGGGACAGATTCATTTTAGGAAATAAATCTGTCCCATTTTTTGCTTCCAGATAACAGAGGTTACGTAGTGGGCAATGCCACAAGAGATGGGCTCGATATCAAAGTTGTTTATGATACGGTTCTTAATCGTGTTGTAACAGGTTATCCAACGAATGTACCCAAGAATCCAAAATTATGAGTAGGGATGATGTCTTTGTTGAAAAAAGTCTCACAGCGCTCTTGGAGGAGCTTGAGTCTCAGCCCGAAATGGCGATCTTCTTTGCGTCAGATATATTGGGTTATGAAGATACATTATCCAATATTAGAGAATGGTTGGAAGATGATAGCGAATATGGTTTGGCATACGAAGTGATGGTGTCCTTACTTGAGCGTTTTGATTTCAAGATTTCAGGAAAGTCAGCCGTCAGGTTGCTGGAAGTAGGGCTGTATTTCGGTTACAAGACCGATCTTGAAAGTGACCGTGATCTCGATTGGAGAACTTGATTGAAATTTTAGGCGACTTCTTGATCTCATTTCCTTTCACGCAGACGAGGTCTGAGGCGTTTGGAGGAATAATGGGACAGACCACGTTTAAATAAACGTGGTCTGTCCCCTTTTTATACTTTTTACCATTTAAATAAACGTGGTCTGTCTCGAGGGATCAAAGGTCTGAATTTATGACAGTTGAAAATGAAGAAGGCCATCTCCTTACTGTTATTGCTGAAATTGGCGTATTGGAGTGGCAAAAGTATCAACAGCGTTTTCCAAAAGTAAGGGTTGGGAATGAAATGCAGCGGGAGGATCATTCTGCGCTGCCACCCTTCATCGCTTTCAGGTTTGAGTGTATTAGCAACGTTGATATCGACAAGTTGAAGGTCGCCGTGGAAGGCTACAGGGGGGGGGTAGCATGGTCGCTTGTTGGCCGGTCACGCGAAGGGCTGCCTGGGATTAACTGGATGATTGCACCGTCAAGGTTGTGGGGCGTGGATGAATGTGCTTTGCAAGTAAACATGACGGCAGCGGTCTATTTGTCCATTCATGAACCTTTGCTTGGTCCAGTGGCGTACGAGGATTTAATTGGACTGACGGAATATGTTCGTTCTGTGTTCGATCTCTGAGGATAACGGGACAGACCTCGTTTAAAAAACGTGCACTGTCCCTGAGGGATCCTTTAGTCGCTTGGAGTTGGGTCGTTGCAGTGAGCATTGGCGTATCAACCAACTTCAGATTTGCCCTTCAACCAGGAAAAGTTCAAGAAGACATGACGAAGATTTTCAGATTTTTGGGGGGCGGGGACTTGGGATTGATTCGCGCTGGTATGACGCGAGATGAATCCCGAACAGCCCTGGGTGGTGGTTTTGAGGCGTTTTTCAAAACCGAAGATTCGGCAGTGCCGACTGACGCTTATGATGACTTGGGCGTTCATGTGTACTTTGATGAAAAGCTCATAGTCGTTGGTGTCGAGTTTTTTAAGTGGAGTAAGCTTTTCTGGGATGAGCAGAACCTGGTCGGTGAAGATGCCTTGGTGGCTCAACAATTTCTGTCCAGGCGAGGAGAAGTTCTGGTCTTCAATAGCTCAGGATTCAATGTCATTGACGTGGGCTTGAGATTTTATGTACCTGACTTTGAGGAAGACAATGCCATCATCGAAGCTGTATATGTCGAACTCACCTGCGGGTAAACGGGGACAGGCCATGTTTAGCAAGTTACTCCGAAAACGTAGTCTGTCCCCGTTTTACGTGCCAAAAGTGGGAATCGATTCAGAGAGTTCGGCGGTTGCCGTGACCTCCGCTCCGAATCCCGAGGGTGACGGGACCTACTTCGGATAAAGCGGCGGCAATCCACTCTCACTCACCGGATCCTGCACGCGCTCGGCGGCGGGAATAGTTCGAATCGCCCGCCACAAATCCTCACCCTGCCAGTGCTGCCCGGTCTCGCTGTACAGCGCGCCGTTCAGCCCGTCCAACGCGTCCGATAACGGTACAAACCGCGCGGCCATGTCCGCCAGTGTCTCCGGCTGCTGCCGCGCCCAGGCGTCCAGTGCCTGGCGGGTGGCGTGGGGGTCGTTGGCCTGGCTGGCGCGTTTGATGTCGTCGAGCAGGGTGCGTGGGCTCGGGCCGGTCTGGGCGGCGCGGTGGATTGCCGGTTGCCAGCGGGCGCGCCACCAGAGGCCGAAGCCGAGCAGGGTGGTGCAGGCGAGGATCAGGGTGCTGAGTTTCCACCACCACAGGGTGTCGTTGTCGGGCGTACTCGGTTGCAGCGTGCCGGCCGGGGTGTCGATTTGCAGGCTGGGGTTGTTCGCCACTTGCAGCGTGCGCGCGGGCAGGCTGCTGTGTTCGAGGTGGTCTTCGAAGGTGTTCCACCAGACTACGTCGACGGTTGGCAGGTCGATCGCGCCGCTGCGGCTTGGCACCAGGGCTTCGCGTTCTTCGCGGCTGCCGATGATGCCGCGGTCGCTGCTCTGGTTGCTCAGCACCGGTTGATCGGGGTAGCGACGCAGGCCGTTGACGTCGGTGGCGGGCAGGGCCGGCAGTTGCGAGCTGGCGAGGCCTTCGACTTTCAGGGTCAGGCTGCGGGTCAGGGAATCACCGACCTGGGTGTGATCCGGTTCCGGGCTCCAGCTTTCGCTGAGGCTGAGGCTGCGCGCCGGCAGCCATGGCGCATCGACCGGGTAGGTCAGCGGTTTCGGTTTGACCGTCAGCGGAATCGACGCCGAGCTGACGCGCATCAGTTTGCCGGGCTTCGGCCCCGAGGCGTCTGCTGATGGCGCGGTATCGACCAGCGTGGCGCTGAACGTCTGCGGCGCGATGGTCAGCAGGCCGCTGTGTTGCGGATAGATCGCGTAGCGCATCTCGATCACGCCGTGGCGCAGACCGTTGATGTCTTTCTCGTAGGTGCGCGTGTCGCCAAGTTGTTCGATGCGCGCATCGGCGATTTGCAGCGGGCTCAGGCTGCTGTCGTCGTACAGCGAAACCGAGTGGTAGATGCGCAAAGTCAGGATGGCCTGGGCCTGCACGTAGACGCTGGTCTGATCGAGGCTGGCTTCGATGAACACCGGATCAAGGCTGTTGCTGTCTTCGCGGTTGTCGCTGGCGATCACCTGCACGGTGATCGGCTGGCTCTGTGCTTCGCCCAGTTGCAGCGGGGGAATCACTACGCTGCCGTTTTCTTTCGGCAGCAGGGTGATGATCCAGCGTGTGGTCGCGCGATTGTCGCCGTTGAGGGTGTTGAGCTGGTTGACCTGGCGCGTGCCGCGCACTTCGAACAGCGCTTCCAGTGCCGACAGATCGGGCTTACCGAACTGGGTGACGTCGTCAGTTTCGAGGGTGAGCTCGACCGTCTCGCCGGAGTTCAGGCGACTGCGATCCACGCTGGCAGTCAGCTCGGCCGCTTGAGCGGTGGCCGTGCAGATCAGCAGGGGCAGCAAGAGAGCGGTGAAGCGGGTCATCGATTGTTTTCCTGATCCTGATGTTGTTGCTGTTCGTACCAGAATTTGCGCCTGAGCAGCTCGCCCGGGTCGTCCGGGATCTTGCCCAGCCATTGTTCGAGCGCCTGACGCTGCTCGCCTTCGAGGTTGTTCTCGCTCGGGCGCAGGGTCGGCACCGTGTCGGTTTCCTCTTCCTCGTTGCTGCCGGGGATTTCATTGGGGCCTGGCAGCGGCGGGGCGGTCGGCGGCGGTTCGCTGGCCGACTCGGCCGGTTGCGCCTCGCTCTGGGTTTCACTGCTCACCGCCGGAGGTGGCGCGGTAGTGGGCGAGGGCTCATCGCCGGGCAGACTTTGTTCGTTGGGCTGGTTGTCCGGACCGGGCGGCGGCGGGGCGTTTTTCTGCTTCAGCAGATTTTCCACCAGCGCCTTGTTGGTCTGCGCCGGACGCAGATCCGGTTGCAGTTCCAGCGCCTGTTCGTAGGCATCGATCGCCGCTTCCAGCTCGCCACTTTTTGCCAGAGCGTTGCCACGATTGTAGTGGGCGCGGGCATCGCTGCCCTCGGCGAAGCGCTGAGCGGCGCCACTGTAGTCGCCGGCCTCGTACAACGCCACCCCTTGCCACTGATGATCTTCAAAATGCTGCGCGGCTTCGGCCGGACGTTTCTGCTTGAGCAGGTGCAAACCCTGTTGATCGGGGCGCAGCCACAAGTCTTCGAAGTCGAAAGCGTAGCTCGGTTGCGGCAGGCACCACAGCAGCGGCAGGCAGAACAGCCAGCCACGGCGCCCGGCACAGGCGGCGAGCAACAACAGCGGCAACAGCAGCCAGTAACCCTGATCGGCCCACGTATCGAGGCGTACGGTCTGGCCGTCGTCGCGCAGGCTGCGCGGGCCGTTGAGCAGGCCAAGTGCGCCAAGATCAGCCTCGTCAAGACGCGCCGGGTGATACTCACCGCCCACGCTGTTGAGGAAAGTCGCCAGGCCGGGACTGTCGAGTTGCGGCACGCGGATCGCGCCTTGCTGGTCCTTGAGGAAACTGCCGTCTTCCTGGGCAATCGGCGCACCTTCGGCGGTGCCGATGCCGAGCATCAGCAGTTGCGTCGACTCGCCCTTCAGCGCGCGGCGGATACCGCGCCGTTCTTCTTCATTGAGCGACGAACCGATCAGCAGAATCCGTCCCTGTCCCAGCGCACCTTGCTTGAGCAAGGCCAGCGCCTTGCCCACGGCCAGATCGGCGCGGTGGCCGGCTTCCGGCATCAGCGACGGCTTGAGCGCGTCGAGCAGGTTGCGACTGGTCGCCAGATCATCCGACAGCGGCACCAGCGTGTGCGCGCTGCCGGCATAAACGACGATGGCGGTCTGCGCATCGCTGCGCGCCTGCAACAGGTCGAACAGCTTGCGCCGCGCCTGTTCGAGACGCGTCGGCGGCGAGTCGGTGGCGAGCATCTCCGGAGTCAGTTCGAGCACCACCACCAGCGGATCGGCGGGTTTCTGGCTGGTCTGTTCGACGCGCTCCCAGCTCGGCCCGAGCAAGGCCAGAATGGTCAGCAACCACGCCACACCAAGGGCGATCCACGGCAGTTTGCTCTGGCGACCGCTGCCGCCGCTGAGCAACGCGGCATGGAACGCCGGCGGCAGAATCATCTGCCAGCGACCGGCGCGTTTCTGTCGGTGCCAGAGTTGCCAGAGCAGCCAGCCGAGCAGCGGCAACAGCAACAGCCACCAAGGGCGGAACCAGTGCGGCCAGAGCGCGATCATCGGCGCCTCCGCAGGCGCAAACGCTGCAAGCGCTCACGCCAGTCCGGCAGTGGACTTTGCAAATACAGTTGCTTGGTAAACAGGCGTTGCAGCGGGTTATCCGGCCACAGTTCGCGGACGACCAGCAACAGGCTCAACCACAGCGCCAACGCCAGCGGCCAGTGATACAACGCTTGCGCCGGACGTGCCTGAGTCGGTTGCTGAGTCACCGGTTCGAGCTGATCGAGGGTGTCCTTGATCGCTTGCAGCTCCAGGCCGTCGTGGGCGCGGAAGTACTGGCCGCCGGTGATTTCGGCGATGGCCTTGAGCGCCGGCTCATCCAGATCAAGGCTCGGATTGACCCCGAGCAGGCCGGTCGAGCCGCTATCCTCGGGATTGGCGCCGATGCCGATCGGGTAGATTCTGACGCCTTCACTGGCGGCCAGTTTTGCGGCGGTCAGCGGATTGATTTCGCCGCCGTTGTTGGCGCCGTCGGTGACCAGAATCAGCACGCGACTTTGCGCCGGGCGCAGACGCAAGCGTTTCAGGGCCAGGCCGATGGCATCGCCAATCGCGGTGTTCTTGCCGGCGATGCCGATCCGCGCCTCGTCGAGCCACACGCGAACGGTGCGCCGGTCAAAGGTCAGCGGCGCTTGCAGGTAGGCCTGGCTGCCGAACAGGATCAGGCCGACGCGGTCGCCGTCGCGGCTTTCAAGGAAATCGCCGAGCAAGTGCTGCACCAGCGACAGGCGACTGACTTCTTCGTCCTGCCACTGCATGTCGGGGAAATCCATCGAGCCGGACACGTCCACCGCCACCAGCAGATCACGGCCACTGGCGGCAATAGGCAACGGTTCGCCTAGCCATTGCGGGCGCGCGGCGGCGATCAGCAGGATCAGCCACAACAGGATAAACGGCGCCTGCTGCCGCCAGGCCGGCAAGTTGGCGCGGGCGCGGCGGCGGGCGAGGCCTTCGAGGTCGGCGAGGAAACTGACTTTTAGCGCCGGCTCGCCGCTGTCGGCCACCGGCAGGACCAGACGCATCAGCCACGGCAGCGGCAACAGCATGAAAATCCACGGCCAGGCAAATTCAAACATGTTTGCGAATCCACGTGTCGACCGCTTGGGTCAGGCCGGCGATGGCTTTGTCGTCGAGTTTGCATTCCGGTTTATACGCGCCTTCGACTAGCACCATCCAGCGCGTCAGGCCGGCAGCGGGGCAGCGGTTATCGAGGAAGGCCAGCCATTTGCGGCCGTTGAGGGTGTGGCTCTGGCTGTACGGATAGTGGTTGCGGCACAGGCGTTTGAGCAGGCCGTTGAGTTGTTGCAGCCAGGCGCCGGCGGGTGCGCCGTCGTAAGGCTTGGGCATTTGCGCCAGTTCGGCGAGCGCGGCGATGCGCACCGGGTCCAGCGGTTGCTCGGCGCGTACCACCGGGCGTTTCTTCATCGGAATGAAGCGGCGCAGCTTCCACGCGGCAAAGCCCAGCAGCGGCAACAGCAGAAGCAGCAGCCACCAGCCCGGCGCCGGCGGCCAGAAGGCGATCGGCGGCGGCGAGATCAGCGGTTGCAGTTGTTCGAGGCCGTTCATCGACCTTTCCCCGGACGCTGCGGGTTGAGGAACTCGCGCATCTGCTCGACCATTTCGCTCTGCGTGCTCAAGGGCATCAGCAACACCCGCAGCTTCTGCGCGAGCAATTCCCAGCGAGCGATGCGCGCTTCGGCCTGGGCGCGGTAGGTCTGGCGCAGGTCGAAATTCAGCGTGTCGATTTCCAGTTGCGCGCCACGCTCGGCGAAGCGCAGCAGGCCGGCAGCGGGCAGGGCGTGATCGAGCGGATCGGACAGCGGCAGCATCAGCAGATCACAATGCCGCGCCAGCAAACTCAGTTGTTGTTCGGCGCTGTCGGACAACGCGCGTTCATCGCAAATGACGATGGCCAGACTGCCCGGGCGCAGCACTTCCCGCGCGCGGCGCAGGGCCACGCCGAAGGCATCGCGATCCGGCTCGCGCTCGCTGTGCAGCGACTGATTAACCTTGACCAGGCGGTTGAGCAATTGCAGCAGGCTCTGCTTGCTCCGGCGAGGCTTGATTTCGTAGTGCTCGTTATCGCCGAACACCAGCCCGCCAACCCGATCGTTGTGCCCCAGTGCCGCCCAGCCGATCAACGCCGCGACCTGCGCCGCCAGCACCGACTTGAACATCAGCCCCGAGCCGAAAAACAGCCGCGTGCTTTGCTCGACCATGATGAAAATCGGTCGCTCGCGCTCTTCGTGGAACAGCTTGGTGTGCGGCTCCTGCGTGCGCGCAGTGACGCGCCAGTCGATGGTGCGCACATCGTCACCGGCCTGATACACCCGCACCTGATCGAAGTCGACGCCACGGCCACGGAATTTCGAGTGATGCAGGCCGATCAGCGGGCTGCGCTGACTCGGCGTGGAAAACAGCTGTACCTCGCGCACGCGGTGACGCATTTCGATCAGCTCGGCGAGGCTGATGCGGATACCGGGTTCGGAGGGCAGGGCGGCGTTCATGGGGGTCAAGCGACGGCGACGACGTCGAGAATCCGCTGCACCACGCGATCCTGATCGATGCCAGCGGCTTCGGCTTCGAACGACAGAATGATGCGATGGCGCAACACGTCGAACAGCACGGCCTGAATGTCTTCCGGGCTGACGAAATCGCGACCGGCCAGCCAGGCATGAGCGCGGGCGCAGCGATCGAGGGCGATCGAACCGCGCGGACTGGCGCCATAGGCGATCCACTCGGCCATTTCCGGGTCGAACTTGGCCGGGTTGCGCGTGGCCATGACCAGTTGCACCAGGTATTCCTCCACGGCGTCGGCCATGTACAAACCAAGGATTTCCTTGCGCGCGGCGAAGATCGCCTGCTGGCTGACCCGGCGCTCGGGCTTGGTCTCACCGTTCAACGCCTCGCCACGGGCCTGCTGGAGGATGCGCCGTTCGACAGCGGCGTCGGGGAAGCCGATCTTGACGTGCATGAGGAAACGGTCGAGCTGGGCTTCCGGCAACGGATAGGTGCCTTCCTGTTCGATCGGGTTCTGCGTGGCCATCACCAGAAACAGCGGCGACAGCTCATAAGTGCTGCGCCCGACGCTGACCTGACGCTCGGCCATCGCTTCGAGCAAGGCCGATTGCACCTTGGCCGGCGCGCGGTTGATTTCGTCGGCCAGCACCAGGTTGTGGAAGATCGGCCCTTGCTGGAAGACGAAACTGCCGGTTTCCGGACGGTAGATTTCGGTGCCGGTGATGTCGGCCGGCAGCAGGTCGGGGGTGAACTGAATACGATGGAACTGGGCTTCGATGCCCTCGGCGAGTTCTTTGATCGCTTTGGTCTTGGCCAGACCGGGAGCGCCCTCGACCAGCATATGGCCGTCGGCGAGCAGGGCGATGAGCAAACGCTCGATGAGTTTTTCCTGGCCGAGAATCTGCGTTGAAAGAAAGGTTCGCAGCGCCAGCAGCGCTTCACGATGTTCCATCGGTGACTGTTCCTGGAAAGGGGGTGGCCGGGGCGTTCGGATAACGCCGGGGCTGGGGGCGTTACTTTAATCCATCGCGGGGGGCGGCGACTAACGGCATTTTGTGCAAAAGAGCAAAAGATTGGGCGCTGGTTCCGGCCTCTTCGCGAGCAGGCTCGCTCCCACAGGGTCTGATGTACGCATTCCAATGTGGGAGCGAGCCTGCTCGCGAAAGGGCCAGCCCGGTCAACATCAAACCTCGCTGATAAAGGTCCCGGTCCCATCGAGAATATTCTTCAAAGTCTCAACAACCTCATCCATATCCACCATATCCGGATTAAAACTGATCTCCAGCACATCATCGCCATTCAACGCATCGGCATCCGCCGCAGCAATCTCGATCTTCAGCAGTTTCGAAGTCAGCGTGACCTTCACCCCGTCAAGCGTCGAAGGCTCGCCATCCAGGGTGATCTCCAGCTCATCCTCATCCGGGTAACGGCTCATCAGGAACATCTCGCCCTTGTCGCTGTGGCAGCAGAGCATGGCCATGTTGTCTTCTTCGTCGTCGCACGGGTTGACGATCAGTAGGGCGGTGGTCATTTGCATGGGGGAAATCCTGGGCAGTGGCGGCGGTGAGTCTGTTCGAAGGCGCGATTTTGCCAGTCTCAACCGGTTTGCGCTGCCTGCATCGGTAAAAAGTGGCAAAGCAGGACATTTCTGTCGCCCGGTTCCGAGTAGCGAGAAGGGAAAATCCGACGCCAGCGTAAGGCAATTACCGGATGCGCAAAATCCACCCGAAATTGCGATTTTTCGCTTGTGATCGCCACCGCTTTGCCGTTAGTTTCGCCGCTCTTGCGCAACGGAGTGCGTTACGAAACCCCCAGAAAAGGACCTTTGCCATGACCCAATATTTCGACCGCGCCGAAGAAATCCGCCACCTGTCCGATGAACAGATCGAGGAAATCTACAAGCGCTATCTCGAAGGCGAGAAAACTGCCGCGCTGATGGCGGAATTTCAGATCCCTGCAACGGTGCGCAGTCTGCTCAAGGTTTTGCCCCCGGTCATCAGTGCCGACCTCAGCTGTCCTTACTGCAAACTGCCGATGTGGGTGCGCCGACACGCCAGAGGCACTCCGCTTTCGCTGCGCAGTACCTTCAAATGCGTACGCTGTGAGCACCAGCAAAGCCTTCCCGGCACCAATACCCGCCACACGACTTGCAGCTGCAAAGAATGTTTCAAAGTGCGCCAGCAGCAGCTTGCCGCCCGGGCCACGCGTGATCGCCTGGAATTGGAAGCTCGGTATGGCGCGCGATGCCCCGCAGTGCCTTACGCCAATCTGGGGTTTGTGCAGAAGCTGACGTTGCTCGCTTTGCTGGATGATGGTTACGGCGCAACCGTTGAATGGATTGCGCCGTTGAATGCGCCATCCAGAGAAGAGCTGCTCGCCCTGACGTTCGAGGCACGTGAGGAGCTGCTCAAAGGCCTGCACGAGGCCGGGGTGCTGGCAGTTTCCACCGATTCCGACATCAACGCCTTCGATCGCAGCGAGGGCTGCAATATCCGCGAGTACAGCGCGGTGCGCTGGCTGCCCAGCGTCACGCTCGACGGCGTGGCGCGCAGTACCCGCGAGAGTTTGTACCGTGTGCTGTATGAGGAGTTATCGGGCAGCGTCAAAGCCGCCTGGAAGAGCGAAATCTATTCGCTGGTCTTCAGTCTCGCCCGCGAAGCGTCCATTCAATACATTCGTGTGCTGGCCGCTGAAGTGGATTTTGCCTTCACGGCCGAAGCCCGTGCCGAAGAGGTGGTCGGGCAGTTGCTGCAGGACTTCTCGGTGAGTCAGTTGTATTACTTCGCCCGCCTCGCGGTGAGAAATGCCGCGCATTTCTATGCCACCGGCAATTCCAAGGGGCGCAGTCACGCCTCCAACACCATTCCGCGCAACATGCTGGGCACGGCGCAGGACGCGCTCGCGCGCAACTGGCGCAAGAACGCCCATCGCGATGCGCGAGTACCGCAAACGGCCTTGCAGCGCTTGCTCTACGACGTGGTGCTCAAGGACAGCGGCGCCGGATTTTCCAAATCGCCGGGCATGTACTGGCGTGACGAACTGGTCCCGCAGTTCTTTTCCGCCGTGGCGTTCGACAGCGACTTGCTCAGCCATCTGCGCCTGTTCTGCCGCGAATGCGATTCGAGCAACATTGACGCCAGCATGGACAAGCAGATCCTGCAGACGATGTGCTACGACTGCGCCACGGTGAGCAAATTCAGAGCCTTTGAGGAACTGCCGGACTGATCCGCGTCAACCGCTGGCGCTGAACCGGATGCCACGCTCAGGGTCGATAACAGGGCCTTGGGCGTTTTCGTTTCCGGATATGTAACGTCCTCGGCGACCGACCTGGCACGAAAGTCCCGTGAAACCGGGGTTTCGAACCTGCATTTCGGCGCACGCCTGCTAGTGTTGATGCAGGCCAAACCCTGCATTTACGTGCCAATGACCGAATATGTCGCAGCACCGCAAGCAGACACATTGTCGCACCCATTAAGCTGCGCAACGGATGAGCACCCGTAAAGGCATTGCCGGCAGTGCTGGCAGTCGCTTTTGCAGATGCTCATTCATGGAAGGTGAATGTGACCTGAGTGTCCCGTCCAGCTTCACCCACCTGTCTCCCTGTTTCCTCTGCCCGAGAATCAGGAACAGGGCGACACCAGCCCCGAAAGGGGTGTTGCACGCGACGCTTTCCATCAATAACAAGCTTAAGCGGAGTACCACAGATGGCGTTCTTCACCGCAGCCAGCAAAGCCGACTTCCAGCACCAACTGCAAGCGGCACTGGCGCAGCACATCAGTGAACAGGCACTGCCACAAGTGGCGCTGTTCGCTGAACAATTCTTCGGCATCATTTCCCTGGACGAGCTGACTCAACGTCGCCTCTCCGACCTCGCTGGCTGTACTCTCTCTGCGTGGCGCCTGCTTGAGCGCTTCGATCACGCGCAACCGCAAGTGCGTGTCTACAACCCCGATTACGAACGCCACGGCTGGCAGTCGACCCACACCGCGGTCGAAGTGCTGCACCACGACCTGCCATTTCTGGTCGACTCGGTGCGTACCGAGCTGAACCGTCGCGGCTACAGCATTCACACCCTGCAGACCACCGTGCTCAGCGTACGTCGTGGCAGCAAGGGCGAATTGCTGGAAGTCCTGCCAAAAGGCAGCACCGGCGAAGGCGTGCTGCATGAATCGCTGATGTACCTGGAAATCGACCGTTGCGCCAACGCGGCCGAGCTGAATGTGCTGAGCAAAGAGCTTGAGCAGGTGCTCGGTGAAGTGCGCGTCGCCGTCGCTGACTTCGAGCCGATGAAAGCCAAGGTGCAGGACATCCTCACCCAGCTCGACAACAGCGCCTATCCGGTCGATGCCGACGAAAAGAAAGAAATCAAGAGCTTCCTGGAATGGCTGGTGGGCAACCACTTCACCTTCCTCGGCTACGAAGAGTTCGTGGTTACCGATCAAGCCGATGGCGGCCACATCGAGTACGACCAGAGCTCCTTCCTCGGCCTGACCAAACTGCTGCGCACCGGCCTGACCTACGAAGACCTGCGCATCGAAGACTACGCCGTGTCCTACCTGCGCGAACCGACCCTGCTGTCGTTCGCCAAGGCTGCGCACCCGAGCCGCGTACACCGTCCGGCTTACCCGGACTATGTGTCGATCCGTGAAATCGACGCCGACGGCAAAGTCATCAAGGAACACCGTTTCATGGGCCTGTACACCTCCTCGGTGTACGGCGAGAGCGTGCGGGTCATCCCGTTCATCCGCCGCAAGGTCGAAGAAATCGAGCGCCGCTCCGGCTTCCAGTCCAAGGCTCACCTGGGCAAGGAACTGGCGCAGGTCCTCGAAGTGCTGCCGCGTGACGACCTGTTCCAGACCCCGGTCGACGAACTGTTCACCACCGTGATGTCGATCGTGCAGATCCAGGAACGCAACAAGATCCGCGTGTTCCTGCGCAAAGACCCGTACGGTCGCTTCTGCTACTGCCTGGCCTATGTGCCGCGCGACATTTATTCCACCGAAGTCCGCCAGAAGATCCAGCAAGTGCTGATGGAGCGCCTGAAGGCTTCCGATTGCGAATTCTGGACTTTCTTCTCGGAATCCGTGCTGGCCCGCGTGCAGCTGATTCTGCGCGTCGATCCGAAGAACCGCCTCGACATCGACCCGGTACTGCTGGAAAAAGAAGTGGTCCAGGCCTGCCGCAGTTGGCAGGACGACTACGCCGCACTGACCGTCGAAAGCTTCGGCGAAGCCCACGGCACCAACGTGCTGGCCGACTTCCCGAAAGGCTTCCCGGCCGGTTACCGCGAGCGTTTTGCCGCGCATTCGGCCGTGGTCGACATGCAGCACCTGCTGAGCCTCAACGAAAAAAATCCGCTGGTGATGAGCTTCTATCAGCCGCTCGGTCAGGTCTCCGGCCAGCGCGAGCTGCATTGCAAGCTGTATCACGCCGACACGCCGCTGGCGCTGTCCGACGTCCTGCCGATTCTGGAAAACCTCGGCCTGCGCGTGCTGGGTGAATTCCCGTATCGCTTGCGCCACACCAACGGCCGCGAATTCTGGATTCACGATTTCGCTTTCACCGCCGCCGAAGGTCTGGACCTCGACATCCAGCAACTCAACGACACCCTGCAAGACGCGTTCGTGCACATCGTGCGCGGCGACGCCGAAAACGATGCGTTCAACCGTCTGGTACTGACCGCCGGTCTGCCATGGCGCGACGTTGCACTGCTGCGTGCCTACGCCCGTTACCTGAAGCAGATTCGTCTGGGCTTCGACCTGGGTTACATCGCCAGCACCCTGAACAACCACACCGACATCGCTCGCGAGCTGACCCGGTTGTTCAAGACCCGTTTCTACCTGGCGCGCAAGCTCGGCAGCGATGATCTGGAAGACAAGCAACTGCGTCTGGAACAAGCGATTCTGACCGCACTGGACGATGTTCAGGTGCTCAACGAAGATCGCATCCTGCGTCGTTACCTCGACCTGATCAAAGCCACCCTGCGCACCAACTTCTATCAGACTGACGCCAACGGCCAGAACAAGTCGTACTTCAGCTTCAAGTTCAACCCGCATGCGATCCCTGAGCTGCCGAAGCCAGTGCCGAAGTTCGAAATCTTCGTCTACTCGCCACGCGTCGAAGGCGTGCACCTGCGCTTCGGCAACGTTGCCCGTGGTGGTCTGCGCTGGTCCGACCGTGAAGAAGACTTCCGTACCGAAGTGCTCGGCCTGGTAAAAGCCCAGCAAGTGAAGAACTCGGTCATCGTGCCGGTGGGTGCGAAGGGCGGCTTCCTGCCGCGTCGTCTGCCACTGGGCGGCAGCCGTGACGAGATCGCGGCCGAGGGCATCGCCTGCTACCGCATCTTCATTTCCGGCCTGTTGGACATCACCGACAACCTGAAGGACGGCGCCCTGGTGCCGCCGGTCAACGTCGTGCGTCATGACGACGATGACCCGTACCTGGTGGTCGCGGCGGACAAGGGCACTGCAACCTTCTCCGACATCGCCAACGGCATTGCCATCGACTACGGCTTCTGGCTGGGTGACGCGTTTGCGTCCGGTGGTTCGGCCGGTTACGACCACAAGAAAATGGGCATCACCGCCAAGGGCGCGTGGGTCGGCGTGCAGCGCCACTTCCGCGAGCGCGGCATCAATGTTCAGGAAGACAGCATCACCGTGGTTGGCGTCGGCGACATGGCCGGCGACGTGTTCGGTAACGGCCTGTTGATGTCCGACAAGCTGCAACTCGTCGCTGCGTTCAACCACATGCACATCTTCATCGACCCGAACCCGAACCCGGCGACCAGTTTCGTCGAGCGTCAGCGTCTGTTCGACCTGCCGCGTTCGGCCTGGACCGATTACGACACCAGCATCATGTCCGAAGGTGGCGGTATCTTCTCGCGCAGCGCGAAGAGCATCGCGATCTCGCCGCAGATGAAAGAACGCTTCGACATCCAGGCTGACAAGCTGACCCCGACCGAACTGCTCAATGCCTTGCTCAAGGCGCCGGTGGATCTGTTGTGGAACGGCGGTATCGGCACCTACGTCAAGGCCAGCACCGAAAGCCACGCCGATGTCGGCGACAAGGCCAACGATGCACTGCGCGTCAACGGTAACGAGCTGCGCTGCAAAGTCGTGGGCGAGGGCGGTAACCTCGGCATGACCCAACTGGGTCGTGTGGAATTCGGTCTCAATGGCGGCGGTTCCAACACCGACTTCATCGACAACGCCGGTGGCGTGGACTGCTCCGACCACGAAGTGAACATCAAGATCCTGCTGAACGAAGTGGTTCAGGCCGGTGACATGACCGACAAGCAACGCAACCAGTTGCTGGCGAGCATGACCGACGAAGTCGGCAATCTGGTGCTGGGCAACAACTACAAGCAGACTCAGGCCCTGTCCCTGGCGGCGCGCCGTGCCTACGCGCGCATCGCTGAGTACAAGCGTCTGATGAGCGATCTGGAAGGCCGTGGCAAGCTGGACCGTGCCATCGAGTTCCTGCCGACTGAAGAGCAACTGACCGAGCGCGTCGCTGAGGGCCACGGCCTGACCCGTCCTGAGCTGTCGGTGCTGATTTCCTACAGCAAGATCGACCTGAAAGAGCAGTTGCTGGGCTCGCTGGTGCCGGACGACGATTACCTGACCCGCGACATGGAAACGGCCTTCCCGCCGACCCTGGTCAGCAAGTTCTCCGAAGCCATGCGTCGTCACCGTCTGAAGCGCGAGATCGTCAGCACCCAGATCGCCAACGATCTGGTCAACCACATGGGCATCACCTTCGTGCAGCGACTCAAAGAGTCGACCGGCATGAGCCCGGCGAACGTGGCTGGCGCTTACGTGATCGTGCGCGACATCTTCCACCTCCCGCACTGGTTCCGTCAGATCGAAGCACTGGACTATCAGGTTTCCGCTGACGTGCAGCTGGAGCTGATGGACGAGCTGATGCGTCTGGGCCGTCGCGCCACGCGCTGGTTCCTGCGTGCCCGCCGCAACGAGCAGAACGCTGCCCGTGACGTCGCGCACTTCGGTCCGCACCTGAAAGAGCTGGGTCTGAAACTCGACGAACTGCTCAGCGGCGAAATCCGCGAGAACTGGCAGTCGCGCTATCAGGCGTACGTCGAAGCCGGTGTGCCGGAATTGCTGGCGCGTATGGTTGCGGGCACTTCGCATCTGTACACGCTGCTGCCGATCATCGAAGCCGCAGACGTCACCGGGCAGGACCCGGCCGAAGTGGCCAAGGCTTACTTCGCTGTGGGCTCTGCGCTGGACATCACCTGGTACCTGCAACAGATCAGCGCGCTGCCGGTGGAAAACAACTGGCAGGCTCTGGCCCGTGAAGCGTTCCGTGATGACGTCGACTGGCAGCAACGGGCGATCACCATCTCCGTCCTGCAACAGGGCGACGGTTCCCAGGACGTGGAAGCACGCCTGGCGCTGTGGATGGCCCAGCACGAAAGCATGATCGAACGCTGGCGCGCCATGCTGGTGGAAATCCGTGCTGCGAGCGGTACGGACTACGCCATGTACGCGGTGGCCAACCGTGAACTGCTGGATCTGGCGTTGAGCGGGCAAGCGATCGTGCCTGCGATCACTGCGAATGCCGAGCTTGAACTGGCGTAAGTAGTGGCTGAGTGAAAAAGCCCCGCTCTCGAAAGAGGCGGGGCTTTTTCTTGTCTGTCATTCAGAGCGTATCGGCGCAGCGGAAGGCGAAGCTACCAACGCCGTCGGCACGGGGCAGGGATGTTCCGGTTACGACAATCTGATTGTTCTGAATAGCAAGGCCTCCCGCCATGTCGAGCACGTCGGTCAGATTGATCACCAGCACACCGTCGTCGGCAAAACCGCGATCCGGAGCGCCGTCCGATTTGAACTGGGCAATGACGATTTCGGAATCTTCTTCGCCGTGGGTGCTGGAAAGCAACACGATGCGTACGCCTTCTCGCAGCGTGCCAGCAGTCCATTGGATGCCGAAAGGCGCGTCGGAATAAGACGTCAGGACTGGCCTCCTTTCATTGAAGTCGCTGGCGTATTTGCCATTCCTGTCGACACAAACCAGGACGCCCCTGTGAACAAGATCCTCCGAGGTGGCGCTACCGATGCCGAGGATGTTGCCATCAGGCATTTCGACCAGTTGGTTGATCTGACTGAGCTTGTCCAGGCGGTCGAACAGGGCAAAACCGTTATCGCCAAAGCTGCTGACAGGCTTACCTGCGGCGTCGAAGAGGGCGATCATTGCGCGGTAGCGGTCTTTACGTGAAACGTAACCTGCGATGGCGAATTTGCCATCCTGGAGCCGGATCAGTGAGCCAGCCCACGTGGAATTGTCCAGGTATCGAATCGTGATGTAACCCTGTCTTTGGCCAAAGGAAGTGTCCAGAGCCCCGTCGCTATGCAGCCTGATCAAAAGACCGTATTGGTCATTGGGGGAATATTGATGATTGCTCAGGACCATCAGTTTTCCGTCGGCCAGTTCAATGGCATGGCCACTGTAATCGGATGCCGTAGTGCGTTTTTGCTCCGGTGCTACCTCGGACGACGCGAGGGCGGGCAACGGAATCTGGCTGACGATGACCACGCCGTTGTCGCCAAATCCGCTCTCGGGCGTTCCGTCATTGCGAAACATTGCCAAGCAGCGCTGTGGTCGTGCGTATTCGTGTAGGACAAAGGCACCCTGAAGCAACAGATTGTTGTTCTTGAGGATGCTGATGCTGCCACCCGTGGATTTATAGCCCTGCGCGAAAACCCCGGTCGCCACGCCATCCCGGGCAAACGAAGCGTCCTGTGTGCCATCAGGCTTCAACCGCACAATGGCGAACTTGTTGCCCGCACTGGCGGCGATCAGCAGCTTGCCGTCCGCCGCGACGGTAACTGCGTTGGCGAAGCCGTTTTCCTGATCGGGATATTCAAACCAGGTGAGGCCATTTTTGTTGGGGCCGAAAGTGGGGTCCAGGTTATGCACGGCGGTGTCTTTGACTTCAGTCATGGTCAGCTCCTCGAATACGCTGTTTTTGCGTAAAGCGATCAGTCGATAGAGACCGGCAAATCAACGCAGTGCTGGTATTTGGGAAGCTTTCGGTCGCGCTGTCCACTGTCAGACCTGACAGTGGACAGCGGGGGATGATTGTGGATTTGAATGACGGGATGGCCAGTCTTGGCGGGGTTTAATGTCTGAGGGTTTTTGTGGTGTCTGGTCTGGCGCCTTCGCGAGCAGGCTCGCTCCCACAGGGATTCGCATTCCAAATGTGGGAGCGAGCCTGCTCGCGAAGAGGCACTTACATTCAATACAACTTTTGCGCTGGTTTACCCTCGAGCATCGACACTTTCTCCCCCGGCCGCACAACCAGATTACTCAGCGAACGGTCAAACTCGCGCAACGCCGCCAGCTGCAATTCCTCCTGCTGATTGATATCCGCGACGATCTCTTCCGAGCGCTTGAAGTCCGCCCACACCGGCGTCAGCTCCCTAGCCTGCGAGCCCTTCGCCGTGCCGATGTAGTTCAATTGCGCATCGTAGAAATCGGCACTGACATCCGCGCGGATATCCGAGCTGCGCGAGGTGATCAACTGGCTGTGGGTATCGACGATCGCCACCACATCCGGCTTGGCCGCGCGCAGGCTTTGCATGTCCGGGTACACCGTCACCGAGCCGAACTGGCGTTGCAGCGAAGCGTTGACCCACTCCACCGCGCGATCCGGGCTGGAGCTGGCGACGTAGGCGTCGTGGATCGGTTGCACCAGCAGGCTCTGACCAAAACCGGTGCCGGCCTTGGCCTGATACTCGCGCAAGTATTGCCGATTGGCCTGGGTGCCGGGGCTGTAAATCACCCCCAGCGATACGCCGGGGCCGCTGTTGACCTGAGTAGCACTGCTGCGACCGGTCGGGTGCGGCAGCAGCGTGTCGAGGGATGACACCGCTTGCGGGGCAGTGGGAACAGAGCAGGCAGAGAGCGTCAAAACGGAGATCGCCAGCAGGGCGGGAAGCGCAGGTTTCATGGTGTTTCTCCCGTGAAACAAGGTCTGTCGATGAGTGTGCACGGGCCGAAGATATCGGCGGATATTCAGGGTAAACCTGCCGGCCTGACCGTTGGCTGAATAACCTTTGCGCGGTTAGTTTTATTGGCTTTAAGCGTTCGCAGTTAATGCCGCCGCGCAATAAAAAAGGCGCAAATGCTCGATTCGCGCCTTTCGTTTATGGCTGGCCGTTCAGCCATCAGTTTTCCAGCGGAATCAGCACCTGCTCATCCGGGGCCAGCACCATGAACACCAGCAACTTGGCCGGCTTGGTCGAACTGGCGTTTTTCGACACCAGATGCTCGGAACCGGCCGGCTCGTACCAGAACTGGCCCTTTTTGTAAGTGATGGCCTGTTCGCCTTTGACTTGGGAAATCACTTCGCCGTCGAGCACGTAAGCCATCGCCGTACCCTCGTGTTTGTGCGCGATCGAAGACTGGCCGGGCTGGTAGTCGACTTCGATCATCATGGCTTTCTTGCCGGGGGCGTTTTTCAGCAGTTGTTCCTGCAGGACGGTGATTTTCTCGGACGGGTCGTGAGCCATTGCCGAAGCGGACAGGGTGAAGGCGAGGGCGGCGGCGAAGAGGGGCAGGGCTTTCATGGCGGGTTACCTGTGATGGTTGGGGTGTGCTCACAGTAGGCCGCAATGTGGCCGGTTCAAACGGCCAATATTCGCGAAGATCAGGTGACCAATTGCCCTCGGAAGGATTTCGGTGCGGCGCAAATCGCCTTCGCGAGCAAGCTCGCTCCCACAGGTTCTGCGGTTGCTCACCCGTCTTGTGAACAACAAATAACCCTGTGGGAGCGAGCTTGCTCGCGAAGAGGCCGGTTCAGACGATGGGGAAGCTGTTGAAATCGACGCTATTGGCCAGGCGGCTATCGATCAGGTCGATAAACCCCTGTGCCTCGGGCCGGTTGAAATGCGCCTGCATCGCCGCTTCCGACTGCCAGCGCGCGCTGACCGTCCAGCGGTGGCTGTCTTCGGGGCAGCGGTCGACCAGGTAGGAATCGCAGCCCGGGGTTTCGCGCAGGGTGTCGACGATCTTCTGCAATTGCTTGCCGAGCTCTTCCGAGCGGCCCGCAACCGCCTTGACCTCAACCGTGTTGATCACTTCGTTGGACATTGCTCACACTCCTGAATCAGGCCGGACGAATCCTGCTCATTGAGGGATAACGCCTGTGCAGAATAGGCCTGCCGCTCTGAATCACCAATAACCAATCGGCGGTAAAAGCCTTATACCAACGGCTCATGACAGCTGTTCGAGGATGTCGCGCAGGCGATCGAGGGCGATGTCGATGTCCAGGGTTTCGATGGCGCCGAAGCCGAAATACAGGCCTTCTTTCGCCGGCTGCTGGTAGTAGAAACCACTGATCGCATACAGGCCGACCTCGACCTTTTTTGCCAACTCGATGACCAACGGCAAATCGATCGGCACCTTGCAGAACACCGCCATGTGAAACCCGGCACTGGCCGGAACGGCTTGCAGCCATGGCGCAAGGTCGGTGGCCATGCGCTCGAGAATCCGCTCGCGACGTTGCGCGTAGATCGTGTGGCAGCGGCGGATGTGCTTGAGCAGGCAACCTTCGGCGATGAACTTGGCCAGCGCCCATTGCGGCAGGGTCGAGGCGTGCAGATCGGTCAGCTGTTTGGCGCGAATCACCGCCTCGATGATCGACGGCGGCAGGATCGCGTAGCCCAGGCGCAACTCCGGCAGCAAGGTTTTCGAGAACGTGCCGACGTAGGCGACGATGCCGCGCTGATCAAGGTTGTACAGCGAATCGGTGGGCCGGCCCTCGTAGCGGAATTCACTGTCGTAATCGTCTTCGATGATGATCGCGCCGAGCTCATAGGCACGGGCAAGCAGGGCCTCGCGGCGCGCCTGACTCATCGCCATGCCCAGCGGAAACTGGTGCGACGGGGTGACGTAAATGAGCCGCGTGCCATCGGGAATGTGCTCGACCTGAATACCCTCGGCATCCACAGGCACCCCGACAACCTCGGCGCCGTGGGTGCCGAACAGCAAGCGCGCGGGCGGATAGCCCGGATCTTCCATGGCCACCAGACTGCCGGGGCGGGTCAGTACCCGGGCAATCAGGTCCAGCGCCTGCTGCGCGCCGTTGCACACCACGATGTCCTCGTCTTGACAGTTGATGCCGCGAGAAAAGGCGATGTGCCGGGCGATCGCATTGCGCAGCGCCGGCAAGCCTTCGGCGACGCTGTAGAAGCCTTTCGACTGCGCCATCTGCCGCATCGCATGGGCGACGCAGCGGCGCCAGTCGTCGTGGGGGAACTGGCCTTTGCTGGTGGCGCCGCCGATGAAGTCGTAGCGCAGCGAACCTTCCAGCGTCGGGTGACGGAGGAACACCGGCAGATTGCGCCAGCTCTCGATCACCTCGGCACTGGCCAGCTCGGTGTGGCTCTGCTTGCGCTGCACCTGCGCCGGGCGGGCGTTGACATAGGTGCCTTTGCCGATGACGCCGGTGAGGAAGTTTTCGTAGGTCAGTTGTGCATAAGTGTCGGAAATGGTCTTGCGCGAGATGCCCAATTGCTCGGCCAGCAAGCGGCTCGGCGGCAACTGCGTACCCGCCGACAACCGCCCGGATTCAATCGCCGCGCGCAACTGCTGATACAACTGACCGGCAAGATCCTTGCGGCCGTTGATCACGACATGAAGTTCCATACCGACGAGGCTCCCGGGTGTCGAGTGAAGTGTCGGTCAGATTAGCGTTGTTGGGCTTTTGGCAGTAGTTGCGTGGAGTAAAAACCGCAAATTGGCGCAAGTCCCTGTGGGAGCGAGCTTGCTCGCGAAAGCGGTGGGTCAGTTACCTGATCGTTCCCACGCTCCGCGTGGGAATGCAGCCATGGACGCTCCGCGTCCACTGTGACGCAGAGCGTCACTGGAGGCGTTACCACGCGGAGCGTGGGAACGATCAGCGCGTAAAGGTAGGGGGGCAGTGGTGTAGCCGAAATTCGTGGAATTGGGGCTGTAACACAGCCCGCACAACCCTTACCGTGAACTCATCATTCCGCCTGCCGAGAGCCGCGCCATGTCCCTGCGTCTGGATTACTACAACGCGTCGCCCAAGGCGATGAAAGCGATGCTTGCCATGGAGGCGCTGACCGCCAACCTGAGTATCGAAGCGCCCCTGCTGCAATTGATCAGAATCCGCGCCTCGCAGCTCAACGGCTGCGCATTCTGCACTGACATGCATTCGGTGGACGCGCGGCGGGCCGGGGAGAGTGATCGGCGCCTGTATGCGGTCGCGGTGTGGCGCGACAGCAACTTCTTCAACCCCCGCGAACGCGCGGCGCTGGCCTGGGCCGAGGCGGTGACGCTGTTGGCCGAAAGCCACGTGCCGGATGACGTTTACCAACAGTCGCGCGAGCAATTTGATGAAGGTGAACTGGTGGACCTGACGGTTGCGGTCAGCACCATCAACAGCTGGAACCGCCTGGCCGTCAGCTTCCGCCAGACCCCGAGTGATTGAGTTGCGTCGTAAAAACAAAACGAGAGAAAGAAGAGGTACACGCCGATCGTTCCCACGCTCCGCGTGGGAATGCCTCAAGGGACGCTCCGCGTTCCAATGGGACGC
>NZ_JAPCIK010000028.1:0-97601 GCF_025910115.1 Pseudomonas sp. RG1 | reverse complement strand
CCCGGGCTGCATTCCCACGCAGGAGCGTGGGAACGATCAGTCCTTCACTGCGGCGGTCGCTGCGGTTTCACTGATGTGCCAAACGTATTCCCCATCCGCGTACTGGTCGCGGCCGGGGTCGCCAGTCCGACCTGATTCGGCGCGCGCTTGTGCACCGGCACATTCAACGCTTCCATGTTCTTCTGCGCCGCCGCCGCGCCGTCGGGGTTGTTGCCCATCTGCTGGCTCAGGCAATCGTAATTCGGCGCCTTGTAACCGCCGACCGTGACCTCGACACAACCCAGCGGCTCCTCCGCCTGCGCCGCGCCCACCGTCATCAGCAAGACCCACATCCACCGTGTTTTCATGTCCGCCTCCTGGCCCGCCCGATTGGGCCGCTCTGGGTTTGAGTCTAGTGCAAGCGCGGCGCAAAACCCGTGATGGTTTTTTTGCACTGCCCGTCATACCAGAGTCATAAATGCCCCGCAGGATAGCGATTTTCAGGGGTGCGCCAGTCGTGCAGCGAGGCAGTTCGCGGATCAGTCTTCAGCGCTCGGCGACGCTTGTGCGCCGCGCGGGCCTGGGGTGGCTGCTCGGTCTGCTGACCTGCGCGGCCAATGCTGATCCGGCAGCGGCGGACATGCGCATGACCTTGCACATCCCGGCGCAGGAGCTGGCCCGGGCGTTGGATCAATACAGCCGCGCCACGGGCGTCGCGGTGTTGGTCGACAGTCAGTTGAGCCGGGGCCGTCGCTCCCTCGCCGTGGATGGCGAATTCACCGCCGCCGACGCCTTGCGCCATCTGCTCGGCGGCACCGGGTTGATGGCGCGTTATGCCCGCGCCGACGCGTTCACCCTGCAAGCGGCGCAGGTGGAAGACCTGCCAGTGCCGACGGACAAACCCACGCCGGCCGCTGTCGCGGTCAACCGCAGTTACGCGACGGCGGTGCAAGCGGCGATCGAGCGCAAGCTTTGTCGTTCGCCGCTGACCCGGCCGGGCAGTTATCGCGCGGTGTTGCAGGTGTGGGTCGGGCGCGACGGCGTGGTGCAGCACAACCGGTTGGTCACTTCGACCGGCGATGTACGGCGCGATAACGCGCTGGTGGAAAGTTTTCGCAACCTCATAATCGATCGGCCGACGCCCAGCGCCTTGCGCCAGCCGGTCACGTTGCTGTTGTTACCGGAGTCGTCAGGGAAACGCATGGAATGCACGAGATGGGAAGGAGTTTCCGGGGGATGAAAGACGCCGGACAAAGCACGATGGGCCAGCTGTTCCTCAGCTCCTACGAGGATTTTCGCGTGCGCCTGCGCCGCCGCCTCGGCTCCGAGGATCTGGCCAACGACGTGCTGCACGAAACCTGGCTGCGGGTCGATCGCATGGAGACCCCGCCGAACCTGCTCAAGCCCAACGCCTACCTGTATCGCATGGCCCTCAACATCGCCGCCGACCGCCGTCAGGCCGATGCGCGCCTGCTCACCGGCACCGAAGTCGAGGAACTGCTGCAACTGGGCGACGAAGCCCTCGACCCGGCGCGGGTGGTAGGCGGGCAAAAAGAGATGCAGGCGCTGCTCAGCGCCTTGTACGAACTGCCCGCACGACGTCGGCGAATCTTCATCGCCGCGCGGCTGGAAGAGGCGCCACACCTGGAAATCTCCCAGCGTTTCGGCATTTCCACGCGCATGGTCGAGAAGGAAATCAAAGCCGCGCTGGGCTTCTGCGCAGCGAAACTTGAAAGAAAAGTGTTTCAGCGGTTCGGTCGCGGGGCCGGAAAACCGTCTAGCGAATAGTGACCCGATTAATCCGTTGAGAATTTGCGCGTTTGAACATCTTTCGACTGAAACCCGCCGAGCCCTCGGCCACCGAGTCTCTGCACAGCGAAGCCCACGACTGGCTGATCCTGCTGACCTCGGGCCGCGCCACCGTCGCCGACGCCCGCGCCCTGCGCGAATGGTGCGCGCAAAGTGGCGAACATGCCCAGGCGTTCGAAGAAGCCAAGCGGCTGTGGCATCACCTGCAACCGGCCGCCGAAGCCGTGCAGGGCCGACGCAGCTTCGGTCGACGGGCATTTCTCGGCGGCGCGATTGCCGCATCCGCCGCGTTCCTGCTGGTGCGCGGCACGATTCCCGGCGGCTTCGAAGGGTTGGGCGCCGACTACATCACCGAAGTCGGCCAGCAACGGCGGGTCGAACCGGCGCAAGGCGTCAGCCTCGAACTCAACACCCAGACCCGCATCAACCAGCGCAGCGTCGAAAACGGCGTGCAGGGCTTTGAACTGGTCAGCGGCGAAGTCGAAGTGCAAACCGCACGTCTGCCACTGGCGATGCAGGCCGGAGCAGGGTGGTTGCGCGCCAGTCAGGCGCGCTTCAACCTGCGCAACACCGACCAGCAAGTCTGCGTGACCTGCCTCGACGGCACGGTCGACGTCGCCATCGAAGGCCGCAACCTGCGCCTCGAAGCGGGCCAGCAAGTCACCTACGACGCACGGCAAATCGGCAACGTGCAAACCGTCGACACCGCCGCCGTGATGAACTGGCGCCAACAAGTGCTGGTGTTCAACGGCGCGACCCTCAGCCAGATGATCGACGAAATCAACCGCTACCGCCCCGGCATGCTCCTGCTGCTCAACCGCGAACTCGGCCAACGCCGCGTCCAGGCCCGCTTCAACCTCGACCAACTCGCCGGCGTCGCCTTGCTGATCCGCGACGCCTACGGCGTCAAATGCACCGAACTGCCGGGCGGCGTCGTCGTCCTCAGCTAACTGCCTGCCACACACAGATCCCCTGTGGGAGCGAGCCTGCTCGCGAAAGCGGTTGCCCAACTGACCAATATCGTCCGGTCGCACTCGAACCCTGTGGGAGCTGGCTTGCCAGCGATGACGGCCTAACAGCCACCCAACCTGCAACTGACCGCCCCCAACCCAATTGTGGGAGCGAGCCTGCTCGCGAAAGCGGTCTACCATCTGACCAATATCTTCCGGTCGCACTCGAACCCTGCGGGAGCTGGCTTGCCAGCGATAACGGCCTAACAGCCACCCAACCTGCAACTGACCGCCCCCGATTCAATTGTGGGAGCGAGCCTGCTCGCGAAAGCGGTTGCCCAGCTGACCAATATTTTCCGGTCGCACTCGATCCCTGTGGGAGCTGGCTTGCCAGCGATGACGGTCTAACAGCCACCCAACCTGCAACTGACCGCCCCCAACCCAATTGTGGGAGCGAGCCTGCTCGCGAAAGCGGTCTACCAGCTGACCAATATCTTCCGGTCGCACTCGATCCCTGTGGGAGCTGGCTTGCCAGCGATAACGGCCTAACAGCCACCCAACCTAAAGCTGACTGCCCCCAATTCAATTGTGGGAGCGAGCCTGCTCGCGAAAGCGGTCTACCAGTAACAACAACATTGACTGACCCACCGCAATCGCGAGCAGGCTCACTCCTACAAAAACTGCGGTGATCCCGGCTATTGCAACAACCCAATCACCTGCCGATAACGCTCAACCCCCTGCGCCGTCTGCCGACTCAAACTAACTTCCAATCCCAACGGATCCTCCCGCCGATTCCCGCTCAACTGCCGCCATCCCTTATCCACCTCCCAAACCCGCACCTGCACATCACTCACCTCACGCAACACCGCCACCCCATTCCCAGGCGCCGGCAACGGATAGCGACTGCGCGCCTCAGCCACCGCCCGATACAACGTATCCCCCTTGACCCACCACCGCACCCGCTGCAACGCCCCCGGCTGATCCGCCGCGCTACGAATAATGTCCAGCCGAAACCCCTTGCTGTCGCTACTGCGCACCGTCACTGCCGGCGGCGCAATCGGCGCCTCATCCTCAGCCCCAACCTTGCGCGGCTCGCTCAACTCCACCCCCGCGCGCATGTCCACATCCCGCTGCAACTGATTCAACACCCGCAACAACCCATCGCTCTGCTCACTGCTGGCCTGCAAATGACTGTCCGCCCGCGTCACACTGTCCAGCCCGCGCCAGGCAATCAGACTCACCACCGCCATCAGCAGAATCGCGACCATCACCTCAATCAGAGTGAACCCTTGCTGAGTCTTCATTGAACACTGATCCGCCCACTGCCATCGCGCAGCACACTCAGCCGATTGGCCCCATCCGACAAAATCAGCCGCAACGGCGGATTGATCCACTCGGCATTCAGCACCACCGTCTGCCGAGGCTCCACACGCACCTCGACCTTCGGGCTCTGCCACGCACGCGGGCGCAACTGCGCATCCTCCTTGAACGACTCAAACCCCACGCCATCATCCCCACGCCGACCAAACCGAAACCCCTTGGCATCCGTCACCCACACAATCGGCCGCCCATCCGCGCGAGCCTCGGCCTGCGCCACCTGCAACAACTGCGCAACCCGCTCGGCATCCTTGCGCAACAACTGCAACGGATCGGGCCTGATACTCAAACTGATCGCCGCACTGGCAATGCCAATAATCACCAGCACCACCATCAACTCGATCAACGTAAAACCCTGCTGCCTGCTCATCACCCACGCGCTCCTTGGCGTCCCACCCCATCGTGCCCGGCGAACATGTAAGGCATGTGAAATAAAACGGAGAGAATTGCCGCGTAGGCTGGCAACAGGGACAACAAGGAGCGACAACCCATGAAATTCACCGCACGGATCACCCCGGCGCAAACCGTCCAGGCCCTGGCCCTGCTCGCCGCCCTGGTGGGCGTCGCGACATGGTCGTCGCTGCTGCTGACCACGGCGGAATCGCATACCCCAGCGGCCGCCCCGCAAGTGCTCGCGGCGAGGAGTGATAGCCCGGCGTTGCAGTGGTTTTCCAATGAGACCGCGCCGGTGGATATCAAGGTGAGCGGGGTGATCGCAGGCGGGAGTGGGACGGTGGCGATATTGAGTTTGAACGATGGCGCGCCGAGGAGTTTTTTGGTGGGGGAGAAGGTTGGGGTAGGGGTGAAGTTGGTGGGGGTTGGGGGGGATGGGGTGGTGATTGAGCGGGGTGGGGAGAGGGTGCGGTTGGGGGTGGAGAGGTTGGGGGAGGGGGTGCAGATGCCGAGGCTGATCCGGCCGGAATGGTAGAGTCAGGAAAAAGGGAGAACCCCGAGGTCTTGGGGTTTGCTTTTATTCCAAAACGGACAATTGTGTTTGTCCGCTATCGGCCCAGAGCGTGTAAAAACGCTTCGCCAAAATTGAAGTGTGCGCGTCTACGTTAAATCTGAAATTTATCTACGCGTCAGCAGATGTAGACTTCACGAAGAATCGCGATTTCCAGTCCGGTTTTGAGTACCTGTCGCGCTGAAGAACGTTTTCACACAGCCTCGGCCAAACTGGCCGTTCGTAAGTAGCGGCGAACAGTTGAGAGCGGTCGTTAGAAAATGTCTGGAAAACTAGGGCCGATTAATAGACAGTCGTCATTGCTTTGTGAAGCATTGGCATTTTCGACGATCAACTTGGATTCACGGGGGGCACCCATTAGCAATATTTCGTCCGCCTTGCTTTATTGAAGGGCCATGGCCATGGCCAGGGACTAGCTTCTAGCTTAGCGCGATCCCAATCATGCTTTAGTAGCAAAGCAATACGCTTTGAAAACTCGGAAAGCTCAGTGTTCGACTCTGAGGGGTCATTCAGTTTGCAAATACTGGCCAAAATACCATTATCTTCAGAGTCGAGCGGATTGAGCATGTGTTCAAATATTAAGTGCAGCTCCGAAAGTCTTGGATTGTTATTGGTCACAGATGCTCTGTGAACTTCCAATGCATTGAGGCGAATCTTGTCTCGCCACTTTGCCCGCTCTTGTGTGACGTTCTCAATCTCTATTTTTCTTTCTGAAGATCTCAGTGTTACTAGTGCGGCCACCATCGCCGAAACTACGGTCGAGGACAAAAGCTCAATTAGTGTCATGTCGCTTCCTAGTTGTCAGTCAATTGGCTGTGGAGTGTATTTATCCGAGTTTAATGTATGATTTACGGCTCTCGTTCCTGCTTGTTTTATAGCCGAAACGCGGGTTGTGCGAGCATCTTGATAAGAGTGAAGAAGCCAGATTTAATTTGATACTTTTTCGCTATGCTGGGATTGTTTAGACCATGCGGAGAGTAACCCATGGGTTTCTTTGAATCACTTCGTCGATATCAGCGTCTTCACTAACTTTGGAATGATCGAGTACTTTCGTGGTTTCTGTGACTGCTAAAATCTGGCTCTCGGCCATTCACGAAAAGCTGCAATTTGCCAATGGGAGAGCTCAGAAGGGTCTACTAAATAAGATACTATAATTCGAAAGTTGTGTGGCCAAAAAT
The DNA here is from genome assembly GCF_025910115.1 of Pseudomonas sp. RG1. Classification (NCBI taxonomy): domain Bacteria; kingdom Pseudomonadati; phylum Pseudomonadota; class Gammaproteobacteria; order Pseudomonadales; family Pseudomonadaceae; genus Pseudomonas; species Pseudomonas sp. RG1. The sequence continues at coordinate 91,344 of NZ_JAPCIK010000028.1, read as the reverse complement.
TCTTTATGTGCTTTCAGCAGCTGCCTCTACCTCAAAAAATGAATCGACTCGCTGGAAGAAAAAATCTAGCGATTCCGACTTGGCTCTAACAGTTTCATATAACTCTCCATAATCCAAGGCTCCTACCAGCCGCTTAATCTCGGTTTCTCTTTTCTTATATTGCTCTCCAATCAATACGTAAATGTCGTGAAGCATGCGAGCAGGGTGTCTTACAGTCGTTTCTGCACAATCATCTACTGGATGAAAGCCGACACTAGCCTTAATGAAATCTCCCGTAAGCGCCTCATCCATTTTTATGAAGTGACTTGCCTCATTCAAGAACCAAGATTCCACCTCGGCGACTGCTATGCATATCTCGATTTTGATATTCGGATCATCCAATCCTGTGGAAATGCCAATTTTGAACCTTTCTAGGTTATCCAATGTTTTCGGATATAGGTCTTGCAATCCGAGAACGTAAGAATATCCTTGCTGAATCAGGCGCGACTTTCGCTCAAGAATGAATGATTTTACCGAGCCATCACCGCAACAATTTACCAACATTATTGTCAAGACTGCTACGTCTTCAGGAGCTCCTGAAGTTTTTATGATATTCAGCACGCCACCATGCTGCCGCGCCAAGTGAATTCTTACTTGGCCCCAGCCTGCGACCTCTTCTATCAATCTTTCAACAAAGTAAAATTCAGTATATCCCTCTACAAATATGGCAACCTTTTTCATACACTGTCTTCAGTCAAAAAAAACTTACCAGAAAAAAAGTCAAAATTGCTTAACCCCATAAACTCAAATTCTTGGAACGCCGCCTTTGAGTTTGTGTTATTAAAGGCGCGTACTTTTCCCTCTTGCCGATGTAAAACGATCCAGTGCTCTAGCGGCACGACATTCATGATAAAGCGATCATTTGAAGCCATTATCAGTTGCACAGAATTTTTCTCTGCTTTTTCAACCAGCAACTTAATGAGCGACTTAGATCGCTCAAAATCCAGACCTTCCCCGATGTCGTCAACAATGACCATCGGTGAGTCGCCAGGCTTAGGTTCGCGACCTACCATACTCGCTCGGGTCCAAAGTATATTTGCGTTAAACTGAATGAGTATGGCAAGGGCTCTGTACATGCCTTGCGACATTTCGCCCTGCGTCGTGAGAAATTTAAACCCTTTCTCCCGAACGGCTAGTGCAAAACCTACTAAGCTTGGCGATTGATGATTGACGACTTGAGTAGTAAGAATGTCCTCGCAAAAATATCCAATATTGGAAAAGTCTTCCATCAACATTTTTTTATAATCTGCACCAAACCTTTCAGTTGTTACATGAAAGACGTGACCTACATTATCTGCTAGCTCACTCATATTAAGCTCTGCCAACTCCATCGACTGGAGATTGGCTGATAGCGTTGATTTTCCGAAATCTGAGCCGAATCGATAGCAGCAAGCTGTTACACCCCAGTTATACATGTGCTCAAAAAATGGATGCTGGATTTCATCCCTGCGCACGACTACCATCAACTGATCGCTAGGGACTTTATAGCTTACCCGATCCGATCCAGTCTTTTTTAAGACGAAACCTTTGCCAGAGTCATCTCTTGCCATAACCAGCCGACCGGCAATAGACATAGCTTCAGACACAACCTTTCCCGAAGAAAGCTCAAGAATATATAGCTGTTCTTCGACCATTTGGCCTTTCGTTCTCTCAAATATAACCTTCCATTTGCCGCTTGAGAATTTTGGCGGGATCCTACCTGCAACTATTTGTGCCAAACCAAAAAGGGCGCTAATTACGCGAGACTTCCCGCTTGCATTTTTACCGACTATGAGATTTATATTCCCAAAATCTAAGCCGGTGACTTTCCAGCTCCGGGGATCTCCCGGTGACTCTGAATACTCTAAGGACTTAATAAACATTTTTTCACCTTTAAGGACATGGTGGGTTCCGTGCCATTCTAAGCCGGGAAGATATGTCTGGATAGCATAGTCCAGGTTCATAAACCACTAGGCTGAAGTCGGTACCCAACAAGACAGGACGATTCGACCGCAGTGTACCAAATGCCAAAGGAGAGGCTGCTGTAGGCCGAAAGCTGCCGTTTCCACGAGTCAAAGTCAGCTCAACAGGCCATTGGGGACGCATCTGTCCCGCCTAACGTGGCGCAATTGCGCCTCATGAACATAAATGTTTAAAAAGACACCTCTAGACACGCTCTCAGGCTACACACTCTTGCGCCTTTGCCTACAGCTACGCCAGAATCCGCCGGCTTGTGCGCTTTGTACCTGGTCTTTATCGTCTACGTGTCGCTGGCAACCCAGTGACCGGGTTTAGCGACCTGACCAGGTATAAGTACAACGACGCTCCAGTTTGTCGCAGACGTTTGCGATGACGCTATGGTGGCTGTGCGTGGGAGACCTTCGGGTCTGCCGGGTCTTATACCTCTCGGTTCGCTAACCCGCGCACAGCTGCCGCCCTTACTTGTTTAGCGACAGGTTTTGGTGGTTCCACCAGGTATAAAAATGGAGCTTCACCATGATCAAACCAACACCCAACCCGCCCGAAACCGATCCCACATCTCCCTACGAATCCCTCGATTCCAACAAACTCCACGAAGCCGCCGACCGCGCGCTCGATCATTACCTGTCGCCAAACAATCTCCTGCCTCCGCCGCGCAAGGCGCGTGGGATGTATGCGGTGACGGCGGATACCAAGAATGAAGAACTGCTGGCTGATGCGAGTGAAACGCTTGCTTCGGCGAAGACGATTGCTCAGGACATTTCCAGTTTGCTGCCAGCGCCGCAGCGGCGGGCATTGTTGGGGGTTGCGCAGTTGATCATGCTGGGGGAGCTGGCGGTGAATCGGGCGCTAGATAATTTGGAATTGCCGGGTTGATGTGGAGTAGGGATGGCAGCGATGGCAGATGCGCTGTTTGTGCTGCCTGATAATCCGCTATCGCCAGCAGGCTGGCTCCCACAGGGTTTTGTGTTAATCAGGGACGTTGTGTTCGTCGCTGAAACCTGTGGGAGCGGGTCGGTTTAGTTTTACGTGATTATTCAGCCGCTTCAGGACATTCGTCGATCCATCGCGTCACCGTCATGTCGTTGAACTGCTCACCGATGGTATCGACGCGCAGGCAAGAGCCTTTCTTCGAGTAGTACAAGATGCAGCGCGAGCTATCAAACGAGCAGGTGTCCAGTTCGAAGTACTTGCGTGTAGCCAGCTCCTTCTCCACGCCACTGTATTCATACCCGTCGGTGGTGTGCATCGGCGTTGGCTTCCATCCTTGTTTGACGAGCTTGGACTTGGCCGCAGCCAAACGCTCACCGACGACGATGCCTGCTGGCCCGCGCTTGTCGTTTGACGCCTGTGAGTCATCGGCAAACGTTGCGCTGATACCCATGCAGTAAAGTGCGAAAAATACGAGGATCGAAGTCTTCATTTGACAGTTCATACGGCGGATTTTAGCTCGACAAAAATTTCGGAATTGGATGTGAGGTTCCGGGGGACGGTGACTCTCGGTGACAGCCCTTCGGGAAAGTCTTGCCTCCCTAGTTGGTTGCTTTCGGCCATAGCGCTTAGCCATCGAAAATTGAAACTGCCATGAATCCAGCTTAGTAAAACTGCCTTGGATTATTGCCTGCTTTTATTTAGTGGTTCCTGTGATTCTTCTTCCGGTGCAATGAAAGGCTGCCACCAAAAAATCCTTGAGCGACCACGCCCACAGACCCAGAAGCATGCAGATCACCAAAAAAGTGAAATATTGATGAAAGTCCGTACGGGGAACGTGTTGGCTGGTTACTCCAACCAACCCGAGGCTTATCAGGCTGATGGAAAAAAGACTCAGACACTGAAAAGCTAGATAGCACACGTCTCTGACGCTAACCGAGGATGCCCATCTTTTAGCAGCTTCAGAAAATAAAGCCGACCACACCAAATGAAACAGACTTGCGTAGATAAAGCTCAGGCTCAGTCGTTGTGCTACATCAGCGTCGGACCCCAGGAAAATTTGTGAATAGAAATGGTCGAGGAGAACACCTACGGGACGCATGAGGTCGAGAAAAGGAAACAGGGCAACCCCACCTGCAAAATATATGGCTAAAAAAGCGATGACTTTCATCTGCACTCCGCTGCTTTATTTACCAGGGTGATTTGCTGTCAAATCGGTGGCTTGCGTCCTATGGATCAACCTCGACATTGGTATCGTCCGACTATTTTTTTCAGCTAGCTGAGTCAACAGCATAGTCATCCTGACCAATTCCGGTAATTCAGTCGCGGGACATCAGAGGGCCAGACGGAACAGGGACGCGTTTGCGGCGAGCGGGGTTGCTTTGGGATGTGAGGGTGACCATTTCTTTAGGGATATGTGGACAGGAAAGAAGACGGATCTATTTAGAACTGACAGTCTGAATGGTCCTACAAGCTAATGGGTTGGCGGTTTTGGAGTGGCAGGTCGGGTATTTTTTTCAAGCAAAGGAATCAACATGCACGGTGAAGTGGGGTTTTGCGAGTGGCGTTCTTGGGAGAATCGTGGAGAGGTGCCGGGAAAGGATTCGCCGGGGGTGTATTTCATCGCTTGTAGCGATACAAAGCCCGACAGTTATCGAGCGCATCATGAAGCGATCATCTACATAGGAGAGACGTCGCAGCGCACCCTCGGCCGTCGCCTTTGGGAGTTTAATACCTCGGCTTTCAACGGGAAGCCCGGTCACTCAGGTGGGCACACTTTTAAACGGAATATGCCGGACGCAACGCCCGGCCATCTTTGGGTATCAGCCTGCCCAGTGGCTCTCGGGGAGCCGTACACGACGGCATATATCAAATACCTGGAGCGTCGTCTCCTCTGGGAGTATGTGAACACGTGGGGATGCTTGCCTCCATGCAATAGCATGTGAAGTCTTGGTAGACGGTTCAGGTAGCGACGATATCGCGTCCTCACATGCCAGGTTTGCGACTAGTAACGAGATGAAGCCGTGCTAATCGCTGCGCATCGAAATCGATAGGCGGCTCTGTTCCGCGCTGCTGTCCGAAACGACTCATAGGGCAGGACGATAAGGAAGGGCAATCAATAAACACCAACGTTTAAAAAGACATCTCCAGTCACGCTACCAGGCTACATATCCTTGCGCCTTTGCCTACAGCTACGCCAGAATCCGCCGGCTTGTGCGCCTAAGGGGCGGGTTCTATTGTGGTCGCGTCGCTGACGAATCAGCGATCGGGTTTCGCAGCCCGGATCAATCAAGGCGCGCAGCGCTCCAGTTCGTTGTCATTTTTGGCAATGGTGCTTTATGGCGGCTGTGCGCGGGATACCTTCGGGTATGCCGGGTTCCTTGATTCCCGGTCTGCGAACCTGCGTACAGCTGCCACCTCTCTTCGTTTCGCAGCGAAACGTGGCGGCTCCAATAATCAAGGAGCTTCACCATGATCAAACCAACACCCAACCCGCCCGAAACCGATCCCACGTCTCCCTACGAATCCCTCGATTCCAACAAGCTCCACGAAGCCGCTGACCGCGCGCTTGATCATTACCTGTCGCCAAACAATCTCCTGCCGCCGCCACGTAAGGCGCGTGGGATGTACGCCGTTACCGCTGATACCAAAAACGAAGAACTGCTGGCTGATGCGAGTGAAACGCTTGCTTCGGCGAAGACGATTGCTCAGGACATTTCCAGTTTGCTGCCGGCGCCGCAGCGGCGGGCATTGTTGGGGGTTGCGCAGTTGATCATGCTGGGGGAACTGGCGGTGAATCGGGTGATGGATAATTTGGAGGTGGCGGGGTGATTTAGAAGACGGGGCCAAGGCTTGATTGGAGTAAGCTTTGGCGCCTTCGCGAGCAGGCTCGCTCCCGCGGGGGTCGGTGTGGATCGCTGGTTCTGTGGCCGGCGCTGAAGTTCATGATAGTGGGTCGGTTGCTGTCTTTAGAACGTTAAAGGAATTCACTCGATGGACTCATATTTGAATGGTCAACCGACCTCGCGGAGTTGGTGATGGAGTTTTCAACTACGATTTGGAACTGGTACGGGCAGAGCGAGTACCGACGAGTTCTTGCTGTTTGCTTGGCAATTCGGGGGCTTACCTTCTTGGCTATGAATGCTGATGAGCAGCGACAAACGATTCCTGATTGCCCAGCCTGTGAGGTTTGGTCGAAAACAATGCTGCCTTTGCATGAAGCACTAACAGTGTGTGGGGCCGCGATGCAAAAGGATGTTCGGAGTGGACTGCAGCATGTTTGGGACTTGTGCAGTTCCTTGCCTGAGTCGGCTATCCATTGCGATGATCGGTCGATATTTGATCAATGTGAATGGCAGCCTCTACGGGAAGCCGCTAATCAGGCTCTAGCTTTCGTAGACGCGGAGAAAATATCCCCTTATCTGGATGAACTAATTTCGGATTGTCGAAGTGCCATGGTTCACTCGTGATCAAAACCAACACCAAACCCGCCCGAAACCGATCCCACGTCTCCTACGAATCCCTCGATTCAAACAAGCTCCACGAAGCCGCTGACCGCGCGCTCGATCATTACCTGTCGCCAAACAATCTCCTGCCTCCGTCACGTAAGGCGCGGGGGATGTATGCGGTGACGGCGGATACCAAGAATGAAGAACTGCTGGCTGATGCGAGTGAAACGCTGGCTTCGGCAAAGACGATTGCTCAGGACATTTCCAGTTTGTTGCCGGCGCCGCAGCGGCGGGCGTTGTTGGGGGTTGCTCAACTGATCATGTTGGGAGAGATGGCGGTGAATCGGATGATGGATAATTTGGAGGTGGCGGGGTGATGTGATGTGCGGGGCGCCAGGGGGTTGATTTGTTGTCTGGGCTGGCGCCTGCTTGAGCAGGCTCGCTTCCACAGAGCGTGCTATTCGTCGTTGAAACAGTGCGTTGGCGGCCACATCCGTTCGTCTGGAAATTACCTCTACCTGTCAGGTTTGACAGGTGACAGCCATCCGGCAGCGGTTCATAACATCTCCATCGCCCCCCACCGAATGGAGTGCTTGATCATGGCCCAGGAAGCACACGCAAGAAATTCAATACTGGCGCTCAGAGAACCGGAAATCACCGGTCGTACGAAGCCGATACTTCCTTCCGGTGAATGGGGAATCAATCGTGCCGCTGCGATGGAAGTTTATCCAGACCACGGACTGGAGGTATTCGTCCCGGCTTGGAATGAAATGCGACGCGGTGACGTTACTGTGTTGTTGCTGGATGGCAAGGAGGTTGATCGGCATGTCATCTTCGACGAGGCAGAGGTCGGTGATCGCGTGACGCTCTTTGTAGCACCGCGTCATTTGGCGACCGGTTCCAAGGAACTGACTTATTGGGTGGAGGCCGGGAACAATGCCAGGGAGACGTTCACGCCGCCGGTCAAAATCTATGTCAAGTTGGAAATTCCTGGCGGACAAGACACCGATGAAGGGCCGGGCCATTCCAATCTGTTCATGCACATTCCTGAGGAAATTGTTCAGGGCATAGTTGATAGCGAGACCGCTGATAAAGGTGTACCCATCACCATCAGAAACGAGTCGCCCACCGGCAAACCTTATCCTGACATTGCGATCGGGGATTGTTGCGAGTGCAGTTGGGGCGGTGTTTTTATTTCATCTGCCCCGGTAACGGCCGAGCAGATCAATGATCCGGCCGGCAATCCCATTACGATCCTGGTAACTCGCAATTTCATCGAGAAAGCGGGCGACACTGATGAGGTGGGCCTGGCAGTCGCCTTCCGTGTGCGCGACATCGTGCACAACTACTCCGAAGACTGGTGCAAGGAGACCCGGATAAAAGTCTCTCTTGGTACCGCCTTGCTGACGGCGCCGATTGCCAAACAGGCGGTCAACAATGTACTGGATCTGGATTCTTTGAATGACGACGCCATTCTCGCGCAGGTTTTTGCCAAAGCACCCGAGTTTGAGCATGGCGACATTATCGAGTTGAAAGTTCGCGGCACTACACTCGAAGGCGATTCGGTCGAGCTCAAGGCGCCCGAGCAAATCGTCGACAATTTGCCACATATCTACGAGTTCGCATTGCTCAATGCGGACCTTAGAAAACTGGTCAAGACTCAGGTTGTTTTTGAATACAAGGTCGTTCGCGCAACTGACACCTTTCGTTCCAAGGGTCAGTTCGTGCAAGTCAATGGGGAGGCGGTGCGGCTGGAAGCTCCTGTCGCAGAGGACGAAAAGGAGGGGGCGCTCAATCCCGATCTGCCTAGCACGCGTGTTTTGATCCCCAAGAACGACACGTTCAATGTGGGCGATGCGATCGAGCTTGTCTGGTTCGGCCAACGCCCTAACGGCATCTATAACCCGCCGCTGGAATGGTACTTCCCGAATGCCGACGAACTTGCACAGGATGATGGTTTTTTTATCAAGGTTGATGGCGTGCACGTCAAAGCGCTCGAAGGCGGAACGCTGATCCTGTCTTACGTCCACTGGCGTGAGGAAGGAGGGCAAGCGGTCGGACGAACGTCGCGCTCCGCTGCGTCCTTGAATGTGGGCGAACCCAGGTTCGAACTGGTCTCGCCTATTGTGGAAGGTGAAAAAGACGGCGCGCTCGAACCCGCCGACCTGCCCAATGGGGTCACGCGACTGATTGCTCCTCGATCTTTCACGCCGACGAAGCCGGGCGATAAGGTTACGTATGACTGGCAAGGTGAGAAAAGCGGACCGCATACTGACTCTATCGATATCACCGTACTCAACCAGGATAGGGACATTGCGTTCAGTTTGAATGCGCAGTTTATCGCTACTCACCTTGAGCCAAATCGCGATCACAAGGTCTCGGTAAGCTACAAAATATGGCGTAAGGAAACCGACACTAACAGCCAGTCGAATCCATTGACCTTTTCAGTCGGCACGGCGCAGGAAATCAAGCTTCCGGTCGCCAGCTCCAGCGAAGCCAAAGAAGACCAATTGAGCCCGGACGATGTTTATCCGGGCGGTGCAACCGTCGTGATCGGGGAATCGGCAGCGCTGCAAACCGATGATGAGATCACCGTGACAGTCGTTGGAAAAAACACGACAACCTACCCGCATACCGTTCTCGCTACCGAGGCGGGCAAGGAGTTGCGTGCGATCAAGGTGCCGCACGCCGTGATCATTGCCAATCTCGAAGGAAGTATCTCGATGTTCTATACGGTTTTGCGGCAAACGGGCAGTACGGATGGGCCGTCGAACCCGAGTGTCTACGATATACGCCGGGTGATCGGCAACGGCACCTTGAAAATCATGGGGGCACGCTACAACCGCAGCACACTTCGTGCCTCCGGCGCCACTCGCATCCTCAGTGCATTCAACGTAACCACGGGGCTGCCACTTCAGGCCCAGTGGAAATACCCCTCTGATAATGACTGGGTAACCGCTGCCACCTGGCGGGATTCGAAACCGCAGGAGCCACTGCAGGTGCGCACCTCTGAAGATCAGGTCACGCTCAACCCGGCGAACATTATCGGCAATGGCATCGGAGGCGATGTCAAGGGGCGCGCGGCATTCGTTGCCCATCGTGACGTCGGCGACGTCGCGGGCTGGGGCAACGCTGCGCATGGTGCGGATATTCCTTCAGCCATTATCACCATGGATGACATCGTAGAAGTCAGCTGTGCCCGCAGCGCTTATGCCGCCCGTAGAGCCAACGGCGCTGTGGTGGCCTGGGGTTCGGCAACCGAAGGCGGGAGCATGATCGGTATTGATCCGCTGGGGTTCGTTGAGGTCATCGGCAACCAAGGTGCTTTCGCAGGGCTGAAATCTCCCGGGCAAGTATTCGCATGGGGCACCGGCATCAATGGCGGTACCGTTCCAGATGAGATAGGTGACCGCAAGGATATTGTTCGAATTGTTGCGGCGGCCCACGCTTTCGCTGCTATCCGCACGGACGGCAAAGTTATGGCGTGGGGATGGGACGTGTATGGTGGGGTGATTCCGGACCAGATTGCCAGTTTGACTGATATTGAAGACGTGATTGGCGGTGGTGGAGGTTTCGCTGCACTTCGTTCCAATGGTCGGGTTGTCGCCTGGGGCAACCCTTATTTTGGCGGCGCTGTTTCAGCCGAGATCGCAGCGATGACGGACATTATCGAATTGACCTGTGCGAACGGCGGGGCATTTACGGCAAGGCGCAGCACCGGGCGAGTGGTGGCATGGGGCCACGCTATGTATGGCGGGAGGATCGATCCGCTGATCGGTGACCTGACAGACATCGTTGAAGTCAGCTCCACCTTGTTTGCTTTTGCCGCACGTCGCGGCAATGGCCATGTCGTGGCCTGGTGCGATGCCAGCTATGGTGGAGCAGTGCCTGCCGATATCGCCCGGCTGGACGATATCGTTCAGGTGTGCGGGGCCTCAACGGCGTTTGCAGCTTTGCGCAAGAATGGCACGGTGGTCGCTTGGGGAGATGCCACGTCTGGTGGCGATACAACACCGGTCGCGAGCGAACTGACCCAGGTTCTGGCGCTTTATAGCAACGCTCATGGTTTCACGGCGCTGACGGCTGATGGACGGGTAGTGACCTGGGGACATCCATCAGGTGGTGGCGATAGTAGCGCCGTGCAGGATCGACTGCGGGGCAAGGTATCTTACAGAGCCACGCCGGCATCGCGAGGTCTGGCGCTCAAGGCCAGTCGATGGGTCGAGTTGAAGGCAGCACCCGAATCGTTGGCTGCTGAACCAACCGATTTCCCGTGACCGTCGACATGGAGTTTGATGGAGAAGGAGGGTATTCCTGCGCATTTGATCCTGCTGATCAAGAACTGGCGAAGGAAGCCCCTCCCGCGAGAAGCAAGCGCTACTGGCCCGACGGAACCCTGGAACAGGAGCCGTGCCTTACGGGGCAATCTGTCGAGAGCATTGCGCACGAGTGACGTTGCCTTGCCGCTACGACTGGCGAGAGCGGGTGAGTTACTGCCGTCATTCAATTTTCTAGGGATCGGGACAACAGGGTCTCCAGCCGTGCCAGCGGCGGCGCATCCTGGCTGCGGTCGAATACCTGCACATTCACTTTGAGCAACCGTCCATTCTCTGCGCTGGCGATCACCTGTTCGCAGCGCAACAACAATCTTCCTTGATCACATTCAACAGCCTTCATCCCATTCGGCAATCGCCCCTCCAACCGCAGCTCAGCCATCCGGCTCTGCACGGCAATCAGCGCGATCGATCGATCCCGCAACAGCCCATTACTCTGCGTCATCAACCCCGCCACTCGCACGGCGGCGGACATGGCGACGGCGATGATCGCCAGTGCCACCAGCACTTCAATCAGGGTGAAACCTTCCTCTCGCGTTCGCGCGCGCATACGTGGCCCAAAAGCAAAACCCAGCCCTCGACGCTAACCCCCGTCCTTGACGGCTTGACGACGGAAACACCCGAGGATTTTCAACATCCCTGACATATCTTCTTGCAACACTGCGCGTCGAATTCGGATCAAGCCAGGGAATGTCGAGATGGATATCGCACCTTTGAAAACGCTCAGTCAGTCGCCGCGCATGCCGCGTGGGCAGCAGGGTTTTACCTTGATTGAGATCATGGTGGTGGTGGTGATTCTGGGGATTCTGGCGGCGATGGTGGTGCCCAAGGTGCTTGACCGGCCGGATCAGGCGCGGGCGACGGCGGCGAAGCAGGATATTGGTGGGTTGATGCAGGCGTTGAAGTTGTATCGCCTCGATCACGGCACGTATCCGAGCATGAATCAGGGGCTGAAGGTGTTGGTCGAGCGGCCGGCGGATGCGAAGAACAGCAACTGGCGTTCGTATCTGGAGCGTTTGCCGAATGACCCGTGGGGCCGGCCTTATCAGTACCTCAACCCGGGCGCGAATGGTGAGGTCGATATCTTTTCCCTCGGCGCCGATGGCCAGCCTGACGGCGATGGCGTGAATGCCGATATCGGTTCCTGGCAGTTGTAAGGCCGGCCGTGAACACAGGTTCGCTCAACGGGGCGAAGCAACGGGGCATGGCGATTATCAGCGCGTTGTTGATCGCCGCCGTGGTGGCGGTGATTGCGGCGGGGATGTTGACGCGGCAGAGCGTGGCGACCCGGGCGCTGGAGGCCGATCAGCAGCGGGTGCAGGGGCGTTGGCTGGCGCAGGGTGGTCTGGAGATCAGCCGGCAGTTGCTCTGGGACGCGCGCCTGCGTGATCCGTTGACCCGGCGTGATCAGCCTTGGGCGCAGCCGTTGCTGGCGGCGGGTTTTGCCGGGCGGCTGGAGGACGAGCAGGGCAAGTTCAACCTGCGCAATCTGGTCGCCAATGAGCGCATCGATGAGGCGCAGGTGCAGGCGTTTGAGCGTTTGTGCGAGCTGATTGGTGTGAGCGCCGTTGTCGGGCAGCGCATTCGTCAGCGGGTGATTGCCGGGTATCCGCATCTGCTGAATGCGCAGATTGGCGCGACGGGCAAAGCAGGTTTCGACAGCGGCCGAGCGACTTCGCCCGATGCCGATCACAAACCGCCACCGCCGAAGGTGCCGATGCTGCGCACACTCGATGACTTGCGCAGCGTCGAAGGCGTGACCGATGCGCTGATCGGCCAACTGGCGCTGTACGTGACGGTGATTCCGGCGACGACGTGGATTAACGGCAACACCGCGACGGCGCAGGTGCTGGCGGCGTATGTGCCGGGGCTTTCGCTGGAGCGGGCGACGGCGTTGATTGCCGAGCGTGACGCCGGGCGCTGGTTTATCAATCGCGGGGATTTCGTGAACCGCTTGCGCATGCCGCAGCTGGAAATGAGCAGCGTCAAGGTCGGTATCACCAGTGACTGGTTTCGTTTGCGCGGTGAAGCGCGGCGTGATCAGCGCCGGGTCAGCCTCGACGCTTTGCTGCACCGCAGCGAAGATCGCCTGCCGCAGGTGATCTGGTCGCGGGTGGGCGCATGAGTCAGTTGCGCGTCGGGTTGCCGCCGCTGGCGGAGCTGGAGTTGCACAGCGAAGTGAGCTGCGCCTGGCTGGATCGTCAGGGGCAGGTCAGTCGTGAGGAACGGCTCACTTTGAGTCAGTTGGGGCAACGGCCGAAGCAACCACCGCTGCTGTGTTTTCTGCATCCGGCCGACAGCCTGCTCGCCAGCATTGATCTGCCGCCGCTGCCCGCGAACAAAACGGCGGCCGCTGTGCAGTGCGCGGCGCAGGCATTGATGCTCGGCGACAGCACCCAGATGCATATCGGCCACAGCCCTCGCGATGCAAGCGGGCAGGTGCAGATTGCCTGGGTCTCGCGGCTGCATTTGCAGGTTCTGGCTGCGGTGCTCAAGCAAGCGGGTTTGAGTTTGCGCGGTTTGTATCCGGCGCCGTATAGCCTGCCAGTCGCGCCCGGTGTTGTCGCTTGTGTGGCGGACGGGCATTTGCTCCGGCGCGAGAGTTTGAACAGCGCGCAGGTTGAGCCGTTGCTCGGTGACGAAGTTGATGAGGCATCGTTCGCAGCTGACGCGACACAACGCTGGATCGGTCCATTGCCCGGTTGGGGTTTGCACGGGGGTCTGCAGCAAAGCGGCGGCGAGCAGCGTGGCTGGGGTCGCGCTGTCGGGTGTGTGGCTTTGGCGGTGGCCGTTTGGGTGGTCGGCCTGAATCTGTACGCAACTCGCGAAGCGCGGCAGGGCCAGCAGCTCAAGGCGCAGATGAGCCAGCGGGTGAAGCAGGCCTTCCCCGAATTGCCGGTGATTCTCAACCCGCTGCAACAGGCGCGTCAGCAATTGGAGCAGCGGCAAAAAGGCGCGGTCGATGACCCGGCGCAGAACTTCAATCGGCTGGTGTTGCAGGCCGGCACGGGCATGCCGTTCATGGCCGGCAGTGTCGAGCGCCTGAGTTACCGCGACGGCGCTTTGCAACTGGCCTTGCTCAGCGATGCAAACCGTGGCGGCAACGACAAGGACTGGCAAAGCACGTTGGCCCAGGCCGGCATCAGCGTCACTGCCGATGACGCAGGCTGGACGCTGCGCCCGAGCGATGAATCCAGCGCAAACACCAACGAAGACGACGACAGCGGAGCAGACGATGAGTAGGGCGACGCTGGCGATTTATCGTGGACGCTGGCAGCGCTTGCGCAGTCAGTTGCAGGCGCGTTGGCAGCCGTTGGCGCTGCGTGAAAAACGCATGGTCGGCGGCATGGCGCTGGTGCTTGTCGGTCTGTTGATCTGGCTGACGCTGGTCAAGCCGCCGCTGGCCAGGATCACTTTCTGGCAGAGCGAAACGCCCAAGTTGCGCGCACAAACCGAGGCGCTGGAAGTGCTGTTGCGCAGCGTCAATGTGCGGCCGCAGGGGCAAAGCGTTGGTCAGTCGCTGGAGCAAAGTCTGCAAGCGGCGGGGCTGGCCGGGCATTACCAATTACAAGCGGCGGAGGGCGGCGCGTGGCAGTTGAATGTCGACGCCGCGCCGGCCGATGCGCTGCTCGACTGGCTGCTCAGCCAGCCGTCACAACTTTCTCTGCAGGTGGTCGAGGCGCAGTTGCAACGTGCAAGCGCGGCCTCGACCGAAGTCACTGCCGGCACATTGTCAGGCACCGTTCGCATGGATCAGGCGCAGGGCGCTAAGGAAGCTTCATGAAGGAGTCACGCTGCAAACCGGCACGTCTGGCGCTGCCGTTGTTGCTGATGGCATTGAGCGCGTGCAACAGCACCACGGCCCCGCAGAATCAGCCGCCGCTGTTGGTCGACAGCGAACTCGGGCGGCCGCTGGCCAACACCCAGCGCAGCGGCGATGCGGTGGCCGATCGCGAACGGGCGCAGGCTCAGGCGCGGCCGGTGCCCAAGCAATTGCATAACATCAGTCAGCGTGGGCGCAGTGCTGGTGTTGCGCCGAGCGACACGGTTGCGCGCAATCCGTTGGGCGAGCAACCGGTGACGCTGAATTTCGTCGAGGCGGATATTCAGGCGGTGGTGCGTGCGCTGTCGCGGGCCACTGGGCAGCAGTTTCTCGTCGATCCACGGGTCAAGGGCAATCTGACGTTGGTCTCGGAAGGTCAGGTGCCGGCCCGTCAGGCCTACGACATGCTGCTCGCGGCGTTGCGCATGCAAGGCTTCAGCGTGGTCGATGTCGGCGGCGTGGCGCAGGTGGTTCCCGAGGCCGACGCGAAACTGCTCGGCGGGCCGATCTACAGCGCTGACAAACCGGCCGGCAACGGCATGCTCACGCGCACGTTTCGCCTGCAATACGAAAACGCGGTGAACCTGATCCCGGTGCTGCGCCCGATTGTCTCGCCGAACAATCCGATCAACGCTTATCCCGGCAACAACACCGTGGTCATCACCGATTACGCCGAGAACCTCACCCGCGTCGCGCAGTTGATCGAGAGCATCGACACGCCGAGCGCAATCGACACCGACGTGGTGCAGATCCAGAACGGCATCGCCGCCGACATCGCGCCGATGGTGGCCGACTTGCTCGACGCGCCGGGCAATGATCCGACGCAGAAAATCGCCGTGATCGGCGACCCACGTTCCAACACCATCATCATCCGCGCCGGCAGCCCCGAGCGTACCGAGCTGGCGCGCAACCTGATCTACAAACTCGACAACGCGCAGAGCAATCCGAGCAATCTGCATGTGGTTTATCTGCGCAACGCCCAAGCGGCGAAACTCGCCCAAGCCTTGCGCGGTTTGCTCACCGGCGAGAGTGATAGCGGCAGCAGCGACGCGGCGCGGTCGGTACTCAGCGCGATGGGCAGCAGCACCGGCGGCAATGCCGGGCAGAACGGCCAGAGCAGCACGCCGAGCACGGGCACTTCAACGACGACTGGCAGCGGCGCAAGCGGCGGCAGTTATGCGCAGGGCAGTGGCGGCGGCAGCAGCAGTGGCGGTACGCAGAGCAGCGAACAGAACGTTGCTTTCAGCGCTGGCGGGGTGACGATTCAGGCTGACGCCACCACCAACACGCTGCTGATTTCCGCACCGGAGCCGCTGTATCGCAATCTGCGTGAGGTTATCGATCTGCTCGATCAGCGCCGTGCGCAGGTGGTGATCGAGAGTCTGATTGTCGAGGTCGGCGAGGACGATGCCAGTGAATTCGGTGTGCAATGGCAGACCGGCAATCTCGGCGGCAAAGGCGTGATCGGTGGCGCTAATCTAGGTGGTGCGGGTCTCAACACGGGGGCCAAGAACAGCATCGACGTGCTGCCGCAGGGTTTGAATCTTGGCTACGTCAACGGCACGGTCGACATCCCCGGCATCGGCAAGATTCTCGATCTGAAAGTGCTGGCCCGGGCATTGAAGAGCAAGGGCGGGACCAACGTGCTGTCGACGCCGAACCTGCTGACGCTGGACAACGAAGCGGCGAGCATTTTTGTCGGCCAGACCATCCCGTTTGTCAGCGGCAGCTACGTCACCGGCGGCGGGGGCACCAGCAACAACCCGTTCCAGACCGTGACCCGCGAAGAGGTCGGCCTCAAGCTCAACGTACGCCCGCAGATTTCCGAGGGCGGCACGGTGAAGCTGGATATCTATCAGGAAGTCAGCAGCATCGATGAACGCGCGTCCAACAGCGTGACTGCGGCGGGCATCGTCACCAACAAACGGGCGATCGACACCAGCATTCTGCTCGACGATGGGCAGATCATGGTCCTCGGCGGATTGCTTCAAGATGGTTACAGCCAGAGCAATGATGCGGTGCCGTGGCTGGGCAGCCTGCCGGGCATCGGCGCGCTGTTTCGCAACGAACGCCGGGCGATCACCAAGACCAACCTGATGGTGTTCCTGCGCCCGTACATCATCCGCGACAGCGAAGCAGGGCGCAGCATCACCCTCAACCGCTACGACTTCATGCGCCGCGCCCAGGGCGGCTTGCAGCCGGAACGCAGCTGGGCGATGCCCGACATGCAGGCGCCGCAATTGCCAAGCGCCGCGCAAGGCGTGCCAGCGCCGGGGCCGACATCAGGCCCACGGGCCACGATCAAAGCCGTACCGATTGAAGGGAGCACCCGGTTTTGATTGGAATGATGATTGTGGCGAGGGGATTCATCCCCGCTCGGCTGCGCAGCAGTCGTAAAACCGGTACACGGGATTTGCCTGGAGAAATTGGTTCTCAAGGTTTGGGTCTGCTTCGCAGCCCAACGGGGATAAATCCCCTCGCCACAGGGGATCCCATTGCCACAAGGGATCTCATTGCCACGGCACTGATCGAAGGGAGCACCCGGTTTTGACTGAGGTGATGATTGTGGCGAGGGGATTCATCCCCGCTCGGCTGCGCAGCAGTCGTAAAACCGGCGCACGCGATTTGCCTATAGAAACCGGTTCTCAAGGTTTGGGTCTGCTTCGCAGCCCAACGGGGATAAATCCCCTCGCCACAGAGGTTCCCATGGCCACAGAGGATCTCATTGCCACAGGGAATCCCATTGCCACGGTACCGATTGAAGGGAGCACCCGGTTTTGATTGGAATGATGATTGTGGCGAGGGGATTCATCCCCGCTCGGCTGCGCAGCAGTCGTAAAACCGGTACACGCGATTCGCCTGTGGAAACCGGTTCTCAAGGTTTGGGTCTGCTTCGCAGCCCAACGGGGATAAATCCCCTCACCACAGGGGATCGCATTGCCACAGAGGATCGCATTGCTACAGAAGATCCCATTGCCACGGTACCGATCGAAGGGAGCACCCGGTTTTGACTGAGATGATGACTGTGGCGAGGGGATTTATCCCCGCTCGGCTGCGTAGCAGTCGTAAAACCGGTACACGGGATTTGCCTGGAGAAACCGGTTCTCAAGGTTTGGGTCTGCTGCGCAGCCCAACGGGGATAAATCCCCTCGCCACAGAGGTTCCCATTGCCAAAGGGGATCGCATTGCTACAGGGAATCCCATTGCCACGGCACCGATTGAAGGGAGCACCCGGTTTTGACTGAGATGATGATTGTGGCGAGGGGATTTATCCCCGCTCGGCTGCGCAGCAGTCGTAAAACCGGTACACGCGATTTGCCTGGAGAAACTGGTTCTCAAGGTTTGGGTCTGCTGCGCAGCCCAACGGGGATAAATCCCCTCGCCACAGAGGTTCCCATTGCCACAGGGAATCTCATTGCCACGGTACCGATTGAACGGAGCACCCGGTTTTGACTGAGATGATGACTGTGGTGAGGGGATTTATCCCCGTTCGGCTGCGCAGCAGTCGTAAAACCGGTACACGCGATCTGCCTGGAGAAATCGATTCTCAAGGTTTGGGTCTGCTGCGCAGCCCAACGGGGATAAATCCCCTCGCCACTGAGGTTCCCATTGCCACAGGGGATCGCATTGCCACGGTACCGATCGAAGGGAGCACCCGGTTTTGACTGAGATGATGATTGTGGCGAGGGGATTTATCCCCGCTCGGCTGCGCAGCAGTCGTAAACCGGGCACACGCGACTTGCCTGGAGAAACCGGTTCTAAGGTTTTGGGTCTGCTTCGCAGCCCAACGGGGATAAATCCCCTCGCCACAGGGGATCGCATTGCCACAGAGGATCTCATTGCCACGGTCGATTGCGGGGAGGATGGGCGATGAGTGCATTGCCGTACGCCTGGGCCAAGGCGCAGCGCATTCTTTTGTGCGATGGCGTGCTGACGGTGTGCCCATCGACGCCCGGCTGGTCGATCAGCGAAGTGCGTCGGCAGTTCGGTGCGACGCGGATCGAGCGGGTGCGCGATGACGAGCTCGACGGTTTGCTCGCCAGCGCTTACGCCGATACCGGCAGTGCGGCGGCGGTGGTGGGTGCTGCGGAAAACGAGGTCGATCTCGATCGGCTGATGCAGGACATGCCGGAGATCACCGACCTGCTCGACACCCAGGACGGCGCGCCGGTGATTCGCATGATCAACGCTTTGCTCACCCAGGCCGCGCGCGATGAGGCCAGCGACATTCACATCGAGCCGTTCGAAACCCATTCGGTGGTGCGCTACCGCGTCGACGGCACCCTGCGGGATGTGGTCTCGCCGCGCAAGGCGTTGCACGGTGCGCTGGTGTCGCGGATCAAGATCATGGCCCAGCTCGATATCGCCGAAAAACGCCTGCCGCAGGATGGGCGCATCGCCTTGCGTGTAGCGGGGCGGCCGATCGATATTCGGGTGTCGACGGTGCCCACCGGCCATGGCGAACGCGTGGTGATGCGCCTGCTCGACAAACAGGCCGGGCGCTTGCATCTGGAAACCTTGGGCATGGATGCGCAGGTGCTGGCCAAACTCGACCATTTGATCCGCCAGCCCCACGGCATCGTCCTGGTCACTGGGCCGACTGGTAGCGGCAAAACCACCAGCCTCTACGCGGCGCTGGCGCGGCTGGATGCCAGCACCAGCAACATCCTCACCGTGGAAGATCCGGTGGAATACGACCTGCCGGGGATCAGCCAGATTCAGGTCAACGCCAAGATCGACATGACCTTTGCCCTCGCGCTGCGGGCGATTCTGCGGCAGGACCCGGACATCATCATGATCGGCGAGATCCGCGATCTCGAGACCGCGCAAATCGCCGTGCAGGCCTCGCTCACCGGGCACTTGGTGCTGGCGACGCTGCACACCAACGACGCGGTGTCGGCGGTCAATCGCCTGATCGACATGGGCGTTGAGCCGTTCTTGCTCGCGTCATCCATGCTCGGCGTCCTCGCGCAACGTCTGGTGCGGCGCCTGTGCAATCAGTGCAAACAGGAGGATCCGGCCACGCCCGGCACCTGGCGCCCGGTCGGTTGCGCGGCGTGCAATCACACCGGTTACAGCGGCCGCACCGGCATCCACGAATTGTTCTGCATCGACGACAACATCCGCACGCTGATCCACCAAGGGGCAGGGGAGCAGGCCCTGCGCGCGGCGGCGTCGAAAGCGGGGATGTTCAGCCTGCGTGAGGACGGTGAGCGCTGGATTCGCAGCGGTGCCACCGCGCCGGAAGAAATCCTTCGCGTGACACGGGACGCCTGATGAATCGCTATCGCTTTGAAGCGGCGGATGCCACCGGGAAAATCGAGTCCGGGCACCTTGAGGCGGACAGCCAGAGCGCGGCGTTCAGTGCCTTGCGCGGACGTGGCCTGACAGCGCTGTCGGTGCACGAGGAAAGCAACGTCGCCCGACACGGTGGCGGCGGTTTGTTCAGCGCCAGACTCTCCGACAACGACCTCGCCTGGGCCACGCGGCAACTGGCGAGCCTGCTCGGTGCCAGTCTGCCATTGGAAGCAGCGTTGAGCGCGACGGTCGAGCAGGCCGAGAAAAAACACATCGCCCAGACCCTCAGCGCCGTGCGCGCCGATGTGCGCAGCGGCATGCGTCTGGCGGAATCGCTGGCGTCGCGGCCACGGGATTTTCCCGAGATTTACCGCGCGCTGATTGCCGCTGGCGAAGAGTCCGGAGATCTCGCCCAGGTGATGGAACGGTTGGCCGATTACATCGAGGAACGCAACAACCTGCGCGGCAAGATTCTTACCGCGTTCATCTATCCGGGCGTGGTGGGGCTGGTGTCGATCGGCATTGTGATTTTCCTGCTCAGCTACGTGGTGCCGCAGGTGGTCAGCGCGTTCTCTCAAGCGCGGCAGGATTTGCCGGGGTTGACCCTGGCAATGCTCACGGCCAGTGATTTCATCCGTGCGTGGGGTTGGTTGTGTGCGGCAGTGATGGCCGGGGCGTTCTGGAGTTGGCGTCTGTATTTGCGCAATCCGGCGGCGCGTTTGAGCTGGCATCACCGGGTGCTGAAGTTGCCGCTGTTCGGGCGTTTTATCTTGAGTTTGAACACCGCGCGATTCGCCTCCACCTTGGCGATCCTCGGCGGTGCCGGCGTGCCGTTGTTGCGTGCACTGGAAGCAGCGCGGCAGACCTTGTCCAACGACCGCTTGAGCCTGAGCGTCAGCGAGGCCACGGCAAAGGTGCGCGAAGGCGTCAACCTCGCCGCCGCGCTGCGCGTGGAGAATGTGTTCCCGCCGGTGCTGATTCACCTGATCGCCAGCGGCGAGAAAACCGGCTCACTGCCGCCGATGCTTGAGCGTGCGGCGCAGACGCTATCGCGGGATATCGAACGGCGGGCGATGGGCATGACCGCGTTGCTCGAGCCGCTGATGATTGTGGTGATGGGCGGGGTGGTTCTGGTGATTGTGATGGCGGTGTTGTTGCCAATTATTGAGATCAACCAGTTGGTGCAGTAGCCAAATTTGATGTTGGCCGGGCCGGCCTCTTCGCGAGCAGGCTCGCTCCCACAGGGGAACGCATTTCAACCGTGGGAGCGAGCCTGCTCGCGAAAGCGCCAGTCCCGACAACACAAAACTCAAATATTTTGCACCGGCCTGACCCTCACCCGAGTCCCGATCCCGCCATCCTCGGGTTCTCCATTCTGTCATCTGCAACCACCCGCCAACGGCTCCAGCCCGATTCAGCCAAACCCGCGATCCAGACGCGCCGCAACCCACCGCAAACACCCGAGAAATCCCCACAAAAATCCCCCCGCAGCTCCCGAGGTTTTTTCCTTTATCTGTCACCGGAAGCTGCGAATTTCTCCCTGCGGCTCCACTGCGGTGGACCCTCCCGGTGTCATGCAAGCTTTCCGAAACCTGTGTTCCAAACCAAGTTGAAAAGGAGATTCTTCATGTTCAAGCGCACTCTGATCGCCGCCTCACTGACCGTCGCCGCTCTGGCTTCCGCCCAGGCCATGGCCGTTACCGGTGGTGGTGCTTCCCTGCCTGCCGCGCTGTACAAAGGTTCTGCCAACAGCATCCTGCCCGCCAACTTCAGCTACGCCGTAACCGGTAGCGGCATTGGCAAAAGCGCTTTCCTGACCAACAACGCTGCCCAGTTCAGCACTACCGGCACCGTGCATTTCGCCGCTAGCGACTCGATCCTCAGCGCTGCGGAACTCAGCACCTACACCACCAACTTCGGTGCTTCGTACGGCCCGCTGATCCAGCTGCCATCGGTGGCCACTTCGGTTGCCATTCCGTACAAAAAATCCGGTCAGACCGCGCTTAACCTGACCAGCGCTCAGTTGTGCGACGCGTTGTCGGGCACCAAGACTACCTGGGGCGCGCTGTTGGGTACCGCCGACACCACCGCAATCCGCGTGGTTTATCGCAGCACTTCGAGCGGCACCACCGAAATCCTCAGCCGTCACCTGAACTCGATCTGCCCGACCAAATTCGCCGTCAACTCCACCTTCACCAACGCTCGTCTGCCGGCCGGTTCCGCGCTGCCATCGACTTGGGTCGGCGTAGCCAACACCGCTGATGTGGCCACTGCGGTGAACGCCGTGGACGGTTCGATCGGCTATGTGGGTCCGGACGGCGTGAACGCCACCAGCAACGCTGTGGTTGCCCGCGTCAATGGCGTCCAGCCAACCAACGCTAACGTGACGCTGGCGCTGAGCACTGCACCGGTGCCAAGCGCACCTGCCAACCCGGCTGGCTGGGCCCCGGTCGTGCCTAACCCGGCAAGCGGTTACCCGATTGTGGCTTACACCAACTTCATCTTCGGCCAGTGCTACAAAGATGCAGCCGTGGCCACCGCCGTGCGCAACTTCCTGACCACCCACTACAGCAACCCGGGCAACAACGTCGCCACCGTCGCCCACAGCTTCACGCCGGTTCCCAACAACTGGAAAACCGCTGTGACCGCCAACTTCATCACCAACACCTCGGGCAATAACCTGGACATCAACAACGCCAACGCCTGCAACGGCATTGGTCGTCCTTTGTAAGCCTTGTCTCAACTGCAATGAAACGGCAGCAGCCTTCGGGCTGCTGTTTTTTTTTGCCGATTTACTCCTCGAACATGAAGTTTGTGTGACATCCGTTCGGTCGTGAGGCTCGCCAACTGCCTATGTCGTAACAGCAGGGCTGATCCGACCTGCCACCCAAAAGGACCTGTAGTGATGCTTGCTCGCACCTCCCGTCACAGTAACCGTATCCGGCCGATCAAACGTGGCGCGGGCGATCCCGCACAGTGGCTGCTCAAGCCATTGGCGCAAGCCGTCGCCTTGTGTCTGGTGGCGGGCAGTGCCGAGGCGGCAACAGCGTTCAGTTCCACCTGGTTTGCCGCGAAGGGCGCAGCGCAGCAGGCTTCGGCGTCGCGTCCGGGTGGGAGCGGTCTGCCGGGGATGACCCCACCGCTGGCACAGCAGCAACGGGCCAGCCAGCAGTTGCAGCGCTCTTTGCAGACGCTCAATAACACCGTGGCAGCGATTGCCGCTCAGCAGGCCGCACAAGCCGCTGGACGTGCCGCCGCATTGGGCAGTGTGCAAGTGGTTCCGGACGGATTGGGCGAGGGCGGCCTGAAGGTCGATAACAGCCTGAGCCAGGGCTGGATGAACGCCAAAGGCCCGCAACAGACCCAGGCCGACGGCAAGACCACGGTGAAGATCGAGCAGACCGCCGACAAGGCGATTCTCAATTGGGAAACGTTCAACGTCGGCCGCAATACCACAGTGGAATTTGCCCAGCAGGCCAACTGGGCGGTGCTCAATCGCGTCAACGATCCGAGCGCACGGGCTAGCCAGATTCAGGGGCAGATCAACGCGGACGGCACGGTGATGCTGATCAACCGCAACGGCATCGTCTTCAGCGGTGGCAGCCAGGTCAATGTGCGAAATCTGGTAGCGGCAGCCGCGAACATGACCGATGCACAATTTCGCGATCGGGGTTTGTATTTCGACGGCACCGGCAGTCAGCCAACCTTTACCGATGCTGCTGGCAAAGTCCTGGTGGAGCGTGGCGCAGCCATACAAACGCACCAACCTGCGCTCTCCACCGACGCCGGCGGCTATACCTTGCTGCTTGGCCAGGACGTGCAGAACGACGGCTCGATCAGTACGGCCAAAGGTCAGACGGTGCTGGGTGCGGGGGACCGTTTCTATATCCGCAAGGGCTCGGGCACCGACGGCAATGGTTATTCAACCACCTTCGGCAGTGAAGTCATTCCCGGTTTCAAGGCTGACAGCTCGGGCAAGGTCAGCAACACCGGCCTGATCCAGGCATCCACCGGCGACATCACCCTGACCGGGCGCGACGTTGTGCAAAACGGTGTGCTGCTGGCGAGCACTTCGGTGGCGACGCGCGGCACCGTGCATCTGCTCAATCCGGCCAGCGATGCCCAAGGCCGTGTGACCCTGGGCGAAAATGGCGTCAGTGCGATTCTGCTCGACAGCAGTGATCTCACCGCCCTGGACAGCCAGCGCGAGGCGGCGCTGACCGGCGTCAATGCCAACAACCGGATCCGCAGCGATCAGTCACGCATCGACATCGGCAGCGGCGGCACCGTCGAATTCAAAAGCGGCTCGATCACCCTTGCCACCGGTGGGCAGGTGGCGGTTGCCGCGGGACGGCGCAGTCTATTGCGCGAGGGGGCGGTGATCGACGTGTCCGGCGCCCTCGGCGTCAAAGTGGCGATGGCAAACAACAACATCAAGATCAACGTCCAGGGCAACGAGCAGCGTGATGCGCCGGTCAATCGCGAGAACGGCGCGCTCAACAGTAACGACATCTGGGTCGATGTCCGTGAGCTGGTATTCGTGCCGGCGGGCACCAACGGTTACGCCACCGACCGCTGGTACACCGCCGGTGGGTTGTTGGAGGTCGGCGGATACCTCGGCACTCAGGGCCATGGCGTTGGTGAATGGATGGCGCAGGGCGGTGAGGTGCGGTTTTCCGGAAAGGACGTGATCAGCGAAAAAGGTTCGCTGATCAATGTGTCCGGCGGCACGCTTGATGTGCAGGGCGGCGAGATTCGCCAGAGCTGGCTGCGCGGTGCGGACGGGCGGTTATACGAAGTGTCGCGTGCGCCGGGCGATATTCTCTACAACGGTCTTTACAAAGGTTACGAAAGTCACAGCGAGCGCTGGGGCCAGACGGATTATTTCTATAGCCCGCTGATCGCGCCGACGCGTCGTCAGGAAGCGGGTTACACCGTTGGCCGGGATGCCGGCCAGTTGGTGATCGCCACGGGCAACGCCGTGCTGGAAGGCCAGCTGTTGGGTGAGGTGTTTCAGGGCGAACGGCAAATCCAGGCACCGCGGGCAGGTCTGGACGGCTATGCCCAGACTCAGACCGCCCGGGCGCGGCGAGGGCAGTTGGTGGTTGGCAGTTACGATGCTGCTTATGTCGCTGCCAGTGCCGGCCTGCTCTATCAACTCGCCCCGTTGCTCGATCAGGTGCAAGTGGGGGGCGCGCATGCCAGCGTAGCGAACGCAGGGCTGACCGATGCGGTCGCGGCAGAACGCGCAGGCAAACTGTTTCTCGATGCCGGGCTGCTCAATGGTTTCGCGCTGGGCGCGCTGAAGATTTCGGCGAAAAACACGATTGAAGTCAATGAAGGCGTGACGGTGGATCACGGTGGCAACATCACCCTGTTCAGCCCTGACGTGCAGGTCAATGCCGATCTGAGTGCGCAAGGCGGCAGCCTGCAATTGGGCAACGTTTTGAACCAGCTCGCCACCGATCGGCGTGATGACACCAGTCTCCAGGTTTCAGCAGGCAAGCAAGCGCGAGTGACGGTTGCGCAGGGTGTGCAGCTGCAGACGCGCGGTCTGTGGAGCAACCTGTCGAGTAACCCGGACGACGCGGGCGGCCTGGCGTACCTCAATGGCGGGACGGTGTCGATCCGCAGTACCGGCGACATTCTGCTGGCCAGTGGCAGTCTGGTCGATGTTTCGTCGGGCGGTGCGGTATTGGCCAACGGCAAGACGCGTGGCGGCAAGGGTGGCGACGTGACGCTTGAATCCAGCGCCAACAGTGCGCCAGGCCTGTCGCGCATGGTGCTCGATGGCGAGGTGCAGGGCTATGGCGTGAACGGCGGCGGCACCTTGACCGTGCAGGCCAGCAAGGTGCGGATCGGCGCTTCCGGCGAAGTGGCCGAAGAACAGACCTTGCGCCTGACGCCGGAGCTGTTCCGCACGGGGTTCAGCGCCTACAACATCATCGGTCTGAAGGGGCTGGAGGTCGCCGCGCAAAGCGCGATCGATGTGCAGATGCCGGTCTATCGATTTGGCGAATCCGCCTCGACCATTGTGTCCGGTATGTCGCCGCGCGCTGCGCTGGAGCTATGGACGCCCGCGTTATTTCAGGAAGACCCGCTCAAGGGCGTCTTGACGCAAAGGGCCGGCGCTTCTGTCGCATTGCAGGCCGGCGCGACGCTTGCTGGCTTGATTGATCCCGCCAGCAGTCCGTTGTCGATTGGCGAAGGCTCACGGATCAGTGTCGATCCCGGCCAGCGCATCGGTTTGCGCGGGGCAGGCCAGATCACGCTTGATGGTGAACTCAACGCCTGGGGCGGTGTTGTCGATATCCGTCAACAGCAGTTCGGCGCGATTGATGTGGCGACGTCCTTGCAAGAGGCCGATCCGACCCCGCACAACCGTTCGATCTGGATCGGTGAACATGCCTTGATCGATGTCGCCGGTCGGGCAGCGACCGCTGTCGATGCGCTGGGCCGCGTCTACGGCCAGGTCGGCAAGGGTGGCTCGATCATTGTCGGTGGCGAGATTGATGTGAAGAAAATCACGGCGACCGCTGCCGATGCTTACGTCATCGTCCGCCAAGGTGCGCGACTGGAAGCGTCCGGTGCGCAAGCCGTGCTCGATAGCGGTGGGCAAGGCCCCGCTCGTGTGGCCACCGATGGCGGACGGATCACCCTGAGTTCCTACAATGGTCTGTTCATCGAGGGCAGTCTGCAGGCCAATGCTGGCGGTGCTGGTGCGGCGGGCGGGCGTCTGGAGATCGCTCTGGATACACCAGCGTACGGTCCCGCGAACTTGAGCAATGCGGTGCGCGTGCCGCGTGAAATGATCATTGCCCAAGGGCCCGCGCCGGCACTGCCGCAGCCGCTGCGAGCAGGCGAGGCTTCGCCACTTTTACGCTACGGGCGTACACGTTTGAGTGCCGATCAGCTGATGAGCGGTGGCTTCGACAGCGTGAGTCTGCTGAGCAACGGCCTGATGACGTTCGACGGCGATGTCGACCTGCACATGGGACAGGGCCTGAGCCTGTTCGCCGGTTCTCTTTCATTGGCCGAGTCGGCGAGTGACAGCGCCAGGGTCAACCTCAGCGCACCTTACCTGCGCCTGTCAGGGCTGGGCACCTATTTCAGCTCGGAAGTCAAAGTGCGTCCGCGGGTGATGAGCAATCCGACAGCGCAGTTGTCCGGCGCGCAATTCACCGCCAGCGCGAACCTGCTGGACGTGGGCAACTCGCTTTCATTCGGCACCGAAGGGACTCTCGTGCAATCGGCCGCACCGGCGCTGGCGGTCAGCCGCCGTGGCTTTGGTCTGGTCACGCTCGACAGCCAGGGCGACTTGCGCTTCCTCGCGCCAACCGATGAACAGCAGCGCAGCCGTCTGTGGACTACGGGTGACATGCACATGCGGGCTGCGCAGATCTACCCGGCCAGCGGCGTCTCGGCTGAGGTGCGAGTGGGCTATCAGAGTATGGCCGGATCGGTGCCGGAGCATACGTTGCGTATCGGCAATCACGGGGCGGCGCCGACCGCTTTGCCGTACTCGGTGTTCGGCAGCCTGACACTCAGTGCGGGACAGATCGAGCAGGGCGGCGTCATTCGTGCGCCTTTGGGGCTGATATCCCTGGGTGATGACGTCATTGTCAAAACCCGTGAACTTCACCTTCTGCCGGGCAGCGTGACTTCAGTCAGCGCCGCCGGACTGGTCATGCCCTATGGAGGAACCACCGACGGTATCGACTATCGGTACAACGGTAAGTCGGTGATGTTGAATGGCATTGCCGGAGCGACCTCCGGGGTCATCCTTGATGCGCAATACACCAATGTGCAGGCCGGGGCGGTGATCGACCTTTCGGGCGGCGGCGATTTGCGCGGTGCTGGTTTTGTCTCCGGACGAGGTGGCTCCACCGACGCGCGTTTCAATCCGCTGGTACGCAATACCACCGATGGCACCTTCAGTTTGCCGGGGCTGGCCAGCAACCCCGTGTATGCAATCGTGGCCGGTGACCAGAGCCGCTATGCGCCGATGCTGGCCGAGGCCGGCGCGGTCGACCCGCGTATCGGCCAGCAGATCACCCTCGGGACCGGCGTTGCCGGACTGGCACCCGGCACCTACACCTTGTTGCCATCGACCTTTGCCTTGTTACCGGGCGCTTTCCGGGTCGAAATCAATGGTCAAGCGATTGCGGGGCCGATGGACAGTGCGTTGAAGTTGCGCAATGGCTCGTGGACCACGGCCGGACAGCTGTCGATTGCCAACACCGGTATCCGCGACAGTTTGCCCAGCCAGGTCATCGTGACGTCTGCCGATGTGCTGCGGCGCTATTCACAGTACAACGAAACCGGGTTCAGCCAATTTGTGCTCAACGATGCTGCCCGCCGCGGTCTGCCGCGCGCCCGCACACCGCTGGACGGCAACACGCTGCACCTGCGCATGGTCAGTGGCGGCGAGCACGACTCAGCCCTGGATTTCAACGGGCAGGTGCTGTTCAAACCTGCCAGCGGCGGGGTCATTGGTACGGCGGTCGTTCAGGGCGGTTATACCGGCGCAGAGTTTGAAATTCTCGGTGCCGGGCATACGCGAACGCCAGGGTTCGACGGTGTATCGCTGTACGCCGACACCCTCAACCGCTTGAATGCCGGACGTTTGACCATCGGCGGCACCCCAACCGTGTATTACGGTTCGGAGGGCGGCTCGATCAAGGTGATCGGCAATACCTCGGCGATTCGTCTGCGCGAGGGCGCGATCCTCTCGGCGCCAGAGGTTGTGCTGAGCAGTAACAGCGCCAATGGCGGCATCACCATCGATGCGGGAGCGGGCGTCAATACCTTGGGGCGAGGTAACGTCCCGTATGATGCCGCAGCCGGTTTCGTCTACGAGCCGGGGCGCTCCAGCCTGCTGGTGGTGTCCAATGGCTGGACGCCGGTGCTTGCGCCCACCGATGGCGGGGGCGGGAGCATTCGTATCGGCAACTGTCCGACGGCCGATTGCACCGCTGCGGCGTTGCTGTACTCCAACGGCAGCATCATCGCCGCCACTGACAAAGACTTCGAACTGGGCGAAAGCGTGCGCTTTGGCACTCGCCAACTCGGGCTTTCGGTCGGTGTGGTCAATGCCGGCAGTCCGCAAGCACTGGCCGCAGCCAGCGGCCGCACACCCGCGGGCCTGACGCTTAACCAGAACGTGCTGGATCGCCTGTTGCAGGGCGACACGCAATCTGGCGCCCCCGCGCTGGAAACCCTGAGTCTGGTGGCCCGCGATGCGTTCAACTTCTTCGGCAGCGTGACCCTCGACACCATTGATCCGCAGACCGGCCAGAGCCGTTTGCAGAATCTGGTGTTGGGTAGCCCGGCCATCTACGGCTCGGGCGCTGCCACCGATGTCGCGACGATCCGCACCCGCAATCTGATCTGGAACGGGGCGACTCAGGCCCCGGGTACGGTGGTCAACGACGGCGCCGGCAACGGGCACGGCACGCTGGATATTCAGGCGCAGCGGATCGAAATGGGTTATGGCCCGAACCCGCAGCCCAATGGCCTGGATCGCAATAACCGACTGGCCCTGGGGTTTGCCAACGTCAACCTCAACGCCAGCGAGCGCATCACCGCCAACCACAAGGGCAGTCTGGCGGTGTACGAATCCCAAGGAGCTTATGACGCGGTCAAGGGGTTCAGCTACAGCGGCGGCAATCTCAATCTGCGCACGCCATTGCTGACCGGCGAGGCCGCCTCGGTCAGTGAACTCAAGGCGGGCAACAACCTGACGCTGAGTGGTAGCGCCACAACGGCTGCCGCGGATGCCCTCGGTGCGCAACTGAGCCTGACGGCACGCAGTGTTGTGCTCGACAGTCGCATCGTCCTCGCCAGCGGCAAGCTGCTGGTCAATGCCGAGGATGATCTGCTGCTTGGCAGCGGCGCGCAGGTGGACATGGCGGGCCGGGTTCTGCCGTTCAATGATGTGCAGAAATACAGCTGGGGTGGCGACGTGTCGTTGCAGAGCAACAACGGCAATATTCGTCAGTTGGCGGGCTCGCGAATCGATCTGTCCGCCGTCAACAATCAGGCCGGCCAATTGAACGTTGTGGCCCTTGCCACTGACGCTGGACAGGTTGATCTGCAAGGGCAGATTGTCGGCAGCAGCAGTGGCTATTACGACGCGGGCGGTACGTGGGTGCCGTACAAGGCCGGTGGCGTGGACATTCGCGCCCAGCGCCTGGCGGGTGATTTGAGCCAGGCGTTTGCCAGCCTTAACCTGCGCTTGAATGCCGGCGGGGTAGTGGGCAGTCGAAGCTTCCAGTTCAAGCAGGGCGATCTGCGTATCGGTAACGAACTCAAAGCGGGCCAAGTCAATGTCTCGGTGGACAACGGCAACCTGACCGTGGACGGGGTGATCGATGCCAGTGGTGAAAGGGTCGGCAGCATTCGCCTTGCCGGCAAAAACGGTTTGAACCTGACGGGCAACGCGCTGCTCGATGCCCATGGCCGCGTACTGCGCGTCGACAGCTACGGCAAAATCATCGACGCACCGAACCGCGCCATGGTTGAACTCAATTCAGGTGACGGCGTGCTGACGCTGGCCGCTGGTGCACGGATTGATCTGCGTCACGGCACCGATGCCGTGCCTGGAAACCAGGCGGGACAACGCGATGACGTGTTGCGTGGGACGCTGGAGCTCAATGCACCGCGCCTGGGCGGCGGTGACATTGCGGTGGATGCCAGCGGTACGTTGAGTATTCAAGGTGCGCGCTCCATCGGGCTGAATGCCGTGCGAAGTTACAGTGATGCTGCCGATGGCACCGATCCGGCGGCCAGCGGTCGCCCGTATCAAGTGATCGATCAAGCCTACCTGGATCGCATTCACTCAGACAGCAGCGGCTTTATCGATGCGGCGCTGGGTAACAGTGATCTGCTACAACGCAAACTGGCCGGCCTCAACAATGCGACCAATGCCGATGCGTTTCATCTGCGCCCGGGGGTGGAGATCGTCAGCAAAACCGCTGACGGCGATCTGGTGGTGCAGGGCGATCTCGACTTGTCCGGCTACCGTTACGCCAGCCTCAACCCGCACACTCGCCGGACCTCGGTGTATGGCAGCGGGGAAGCGGGCAGCCTGTGGATCCGTGCCGGTGGCAACCTCGATATCTACGGCAGCATCAACGACGGTTTCGCACCGCCGCCGGAAACCGTGGACGACGCTGGCTGGAAACTGTTGCCGGGGATACAGCCTTTCGGCGGTGACCTGATCGTACCGGGCAGCGGTGTCAGCCTCGCCGAAGGGACGCTCTTTCCGGTTGGCGCCACTTTGAATTACGACCTGCCGATTCAAGCCGCCACACTGGCTGCGGGCACAGTGTTGCCGGTTCAGAGCACTTTGGCCGCACCTTACGTGTTACAGGGTGGAACTGTGCTGGCCGGCGATGTGCATGACGCGGCGGGTAACCTGATGTATGCCGCCGGTACGTTGCTCGACAACGCTGTGACCCTGCCGACCGGCAGTCGTTTGGGTGCAGGTATTCGCTTGAACAACGCCACCGCACTGCAGGCCCTGCTCTGGCCCAAAGGCGTGCCGCTGCCGGGTGCGGTTGATGCCGACAATAAAACGGTGGGTGTTGTGTTGAACGGAACGTTGGCGCTGTTGCGGGGTTCGCTGATCCCCTCCATGACCAACGTGACGCTCGCCGATGGCACGGTATTCCTCGACCTGCGTCCTGCCAATGGAAACCAGCAAGGTCGAAACTGGGCGATCGCCAGCATGCTGCCGGCGGGCAGTGCGTCGTGGTCGATGCGCATGGTGGCAGGGGCCGATCTGACCGCGGCAGACAGCCGTAGCGTGAAACCTCAGGCCAGCGTTGGCAACTTGCAGATGGCCGACACTCACTATGGTGTGAGCATGATCGAGGTGGCCGGCAAACTGGTCTGGGCGGTGGATAACGAGTATGGCTTTACACCGTACGAACCGGTTCCCGAGGAATACCTTGTGCTCTGTGATATCGCTCCCGGTTCTTGCGCGCCCATGGCGCGCAGTGTGTGGGCGCCTGGCAACTGGATGGGCATGCCGGATTACACACCGATGAACGATGACGAATTGTTCTGGTGCTCCATCGACCCGGCACTGTGCATTGAAAACAATCCGAGCAAGAGCGCCCAGGCCCACACGCAGATGTTCAGCGTTTTGCGTACTGGCACCGGCGACCTGGATTTGATGGCGGCCGGTAACCTCAGCATGGCCTCACCTTTCGGTGTCTACACCGCCGGCACCCAATCGGCAGACGTCGATGCGCGTTATAACCAGCCCCGCGGAAGGCTGTCGGCTGATGGCTCGGTATTGGGCAGCGCTGGCAGCGATTACGAAAAATGGGTCGATGGCGGCAGTGCCAGCCTCTATCAGGCCTGGTATCCGCAGATGGGCGGTAACCTGACGATCAATGCCGGCGGGTCTGTGTCGGGTGACGTGCTTGGCCGTCGCTCGGTCGCCACGGGCGACGGTACGCGGGAGCAGGTGCCGAGTGTGGCGGTGGGCAATTGGCTCTGGCGCCAGGGCACCGGCAACAACGATGTACCGACTGCCTGGTGGATCAATTTCGGCAGCTACGCTGCGCAGCCATTGCCAGCGCTGGGCGAGGAAACGAGACCTTATCTGGTGGGCTTTACCGGGTTCGGTACGCTGGGCGGCGGCAACATCAGTCTGAGCGCCGGCGGGGATGCTGGCATGCTCAAGGCCATGGGCGACGACAGGTATGCGTCGTACCCTCGCAGTCAGGGGTTGATCGTGGCTGTCGGCAGTACGGGCCGCGTGGACAGTGACGGGAACCTGCAACTGACCGGTGGCGGAGACCTGGATATTCGTCTGGGCGGTGTCCTTAATCCGTCTCTGCAGGCACGTGCCGGCCTGGCGGGTACCGGCACGCCGACGCACGACTTGCAGGGCGCGCTCATCAACCTGCGCGGTGCGGCGCAACTGACGGGCGCCGCGTTGGGCGGTATCAATCTGCAGTACGGCGCCTCGGCGCTGTTTCATGACCCACGGGAAACGCGCGCCTTCGACCCGTTCAACTCGACGGCCAGTAATGCCAGTGGTGGGCTGGTGCTGATTCCCGGTGACTCCGGCATGCGCCTCAACACCCGCGGCGATCTGGTGTTGGGTGGCGCCGCCGATCCGGGCCGCGTGAGGTTGCAGAACTCCACACCGTTTACCACGGCGGATGGCATTTACCATGCCGGTGGCGGTTTGAGTGGTTTCTCGCTGTGGACCGATCACACGGCCATCGATTTGTTCTCGGCCGGCGGCAACCTGACGCCCAGCACCCAGTTGATGGAAACCACCGGGCAGGACCCCGTCGCCGGGCTTAACGGGTCACCGACCGATGACCGCTTCGTCTTTCCTTCGATATTGCGTGCCGTGGCCGGCCAGGGCTCGATTTATGCGGGACCATCAGCGGCCTACGGCATAGGCAACCCGGCGCCGGCTCTGGCCTGGTCATTGCTGTTGGCACCTTCCAGCGCGGGGCAGCTTGAACTGATCGCTGGGGATTCGATCTATGCCGGCGGCTACGCCATCAACCAGTCAGGGGCCAGCCCGGCGGCGCTCGCCACACCGTTTGCACCCGCGTTCAATGGCTACGGCAACAACCAGTCCGCTCGGCCGATCACGACCAACGCCGGCAGCGATGGTGTGCTGGCGCAAACCAATTCGCGCTATCCACTGTTTGCCTTTGGTCCCGATAGTTACTCGGGGTTGAGCAGTGTTCAGGGGCCGGCGCGCTTCTATGCACTGACCGGTGACCTGGTAGGAATTCGCACGGGCGAAACGCTGGCGTTCGCGACCACGAAGCGCACCTGGTATGAATCGGCAGGCCCGGTGTGGATGGTGGCGGGGCGTGACATCGTGGCGTCCGGTACCAATTTGGGGCAACCCACGTTTGCGCCCGTTGGGGGCATGAGTCGCAATAACGAACAGATCGCGTCTACCGGCAATCTGTTCGTGCATAACGATGCGCGCGACATTTCGCGGATTTCGGCCGGGCGAGACATTCTCTACAGCAGCTTCGACATCGCCGGCCCGGGTGTTCTGGACGTCAATGCCGGGCGCAATATCCTGATGGAAGATCGCGCCAGCATCACCAGCCTCGGCCCTGTCGTGGCAGGTGATCAGCGCCCCGGTGCGAGCATCGTGATGCAAGCGGGTGCGGGCGCGCAGGGGCCGGATTACTCACAGTTCATTGCGCGTTATCTGAACCCGCGAAACGTAGCGGATTCTGCTGTGGCCCTCAGCGCGCAGCCGGGCAAAGTGGTCAAGACCTACGTCGAAGAACTGCAGAGCTGGCTGAGCCTGGGTTATGGCTTCAAAAGTAGCGCCGAACAGGCGCAAGCCTTCTTCGCCGCACTGCCGAGTACCGAACAGGCGATCTTCGCCCGCCAGGTGTACTTCGCCGAATTGCGTGCCGGTGGCCTGGAATACACCGATGCCGACGGCCCGCGCACTGGCAGTTACCTGCGCGGTCGCAACGCCATTGCGGCACTGTTCCCGACCACTGATGTCGCCGGCAATCCGCTTCGCTACGACGGCGATATCACGATGTACGGTGGCGCCGGGGTCAAGACGCTGTTTGGCGGCGATATCCAGATGCTCACACCGGGCGGTGGCCAGGTGTTCGGCATCGAAGGCGCGGCGCCGCCGTCGACGGCGGGGATCATCACTCAGGGTTCGGGCGACATTCAGCTGTATTCGCAAGGCAGCATTCTGCTCGGCCAGAGCCGGATCATGACCACCTTCGGCGGCTCGATTCTCGGCTGGTCCGCCGAGGGCGATATCAACGCCGGTCGCGGCTCGAAAACCACCGTGGTCTACACGCCGCCAAAACGTGTCTACGACACTTGGGGCAACGTCACGCTGTCGCCGTCGGTGCCGAGTACCGGCGCCGGTATCGCCACGCTCAACCCGATCGCCGAAGTGGCACCGGGCAACATCGACCTGATCGCGCCACTGGGCACCATCGATGCCGGCGAGGCGGGGATTCGCGTGTCAGGCAACGTCAACATCGCCGCGCTGACGGTGGTCAACGCCGCGAACATTTCGGTGCAGGGCAAGGCAACCGGCGTGCCGGTGGTGTCAGCGGTGAATACCGGCGCGATCACCTCGGCCAGTTCGGCGGCATCCTCCGCGACCCAAGCGGCGGAAGACGTCGCCCGGCAGCAACAGGCAGCGGCGCGGCAGAACCAGGCCTCGGTGTTCACCGTGCAGGTGCTCAGTTTCGGCAATGAGCAACTGGCACCGTCGCGCGATGGTGCCAGTCGCACGCCGGCGACCGGTTACAACCCGGACAGCCCGGTGCAGGTGCTCGGCGCCGGGGCATTGGATGAACAGGCGAAGCAGCAGCTGACCGAGGAGGAGCGTGGGCAGCTGACGTTGTAAAGGACTCTCGTGCAGTACGTTTGGGCGGCCGGTTGGCCGCCTTTGTTTAGAGTGAAGGGGTTAGGGGATATTTTTGTCGAGCGTGAAGCACCCTGAGTATGTCGATCTCCCCATTCACCCGATAAACCAGCAGATAGTTCGGATGAATCACCATTTCGCGAGTGCCAGACACCCGACCGGATCGGTAGCCATGGGGTATAGAAGAAAGTTTCTGCGCTGCGGCAACGGCTTTACGTTGAAAGGAAACCGAAGCAACGGAGTTGTGCTGATCGATGTAATCAATGATGTCAGCCAGTTGACGAATAGCCTTGTAGCTCCATTTAACCCGCAGCGCGGCGCTTCCTGCGGTTTTCTTCATTCATCTGATCGAGCAACACCATTGCTTCGGCATGGGGAATGCCAGGGTGCGGATCATCAAGTGCTTCCTGGACCTGCGCACGAAACCAAAGGTCGTATTCCGCAGCCTCTTCTTCGGTTTCGAAGTCTGAAACGATAAGTGAAAGTTCAGCGCTCATCATGACCTCCATGATCAATGTGAAGCAGTCTAAGGGGGATGTGGCTCGTTGTCGTCACTGGCGGGACGAGGGAGACATCATCCGCAAACAGACGATGCAAATCTGTCAGACGCTTCGCTTGTGATGCACGTGCAGTCGATCAGCTGTGTATTTCAATTCTGTAGGAAATCAGCTTTTGGTCATCGGGCTGACAGCCGCCGCTCAAAGCCGCGGCCACAGCCACGCCGCACTTAGTTACCGTCTGCAACCTTGCGCTCGATCTCGTCGACTTTGCGCTGCAGCTCTTCCGCTTCCTGCTCTTTGACCCGAGTGGAAGACGGCGTGATGACTTTGTCCACGCCCTCGGTGTTGTTGTCGCGGTCCTGCAGATCGCGCTCGACCACATTCACCGGTTTGCCGCTGGCATCGGTGGGTGGGGCGTTGGGGGTTTTGTCGTCGTTGGGGTTCATGGCGCTGGCCTCCTGTGGGTGTACACATTGGAGACAGCGCGGCGGCAGACGTTCGAAATTTTTCAGCGGCTGTGCCCTCTCCCGCAGGAGAGGGCGCTGCGGCTTTTTCAGTCCTTGAGAATGTCGCGATCCTTGGTTTCCGGCAGGAAGAACGTGCCGAGTATCGCCGTCGCCACTGCAATCACGATCGGGTACCAGAGCCCGTAGTAGATGTCACCGGTGGCGGCAACCATGGCGAACGCCACGGTCGGCAGGAAGCCGCCGAACCAACCGTTACCGATGTGGTAGGGCAGCGACATCGAGGTGTAGCGGATGCGCGTCGGGAACAGTTCGACCAGCCACGCGGCGATCGGGCCATAAACCATGGTCACGTAGATCACCAGCACGGTGAGCAGGAGCAGCATCATCGGGTAGTTGATTTTCGCCGGATCGGCTTTTTCCGGGTAGCCGGCGTCTTTCAACGCTGCGCCGAGGCTGGCGGTGAAGGCGTCGTTGCGGGCCTTGAAGTCGGCGGCGGTGAGGGCGCTGCCTTCGAAGCTCTCGACAACGCGGTCACCGATGCGCACCTGCGCCACCGTGTTCGGTTCGGCGGCAACGTTCTCATAAGGGATCGCGCGTTTCGCCAGTAACGTTTTCGCCAAGTCACAGGAACTGGTGAATCTGGCCTTGCCCACCGGATCGAACTGGAACGAGCACTGATCAGGATTGGCGATTACCTTGACCGGATTTTTTTCCTGGGCGACGAACACGTCCGGATTGCCGTACTGGGTCAGCGCAGTAAAAATCGGAAAGTAGGTCAGCGCCGCCAGGATGCAGCCGGCCATGATGATCGGCTTGCGCCCGATGCGATCGGACAGGCTGCCGAAAATCACGAAGAACGGTGTGCCGATCAGCAGCGATCCGGCGATCAGCAGATTGGCGGTCTGCGCGTCGATCTTCAATGTTTGCAACAGGAAGAACAGCGCATAGAACTGCCCGGTGTACCAGACCACTGCTTGCCCGGCGGTGCCGCCGAGCAGCGACATGATCACCACTTTGAGATTGTCCCAGCGCGCAAAGGATTCAGTCAGCGGCGCTTTCGAGGCCTTGCCTTCGTCCTTCATTTTCTGAAATACCGGCGACTCGCTCAGTTGCAGGCGAATGTACACCGACACGGCCAGCAGAATGATCGACAGCAGAAACGGAATCCGCCAGCCCCACGCTTCGAACGCCTCGTTACCCAGCGCCGTGCGACAGGCGAGAATCACCAGCAACGACATGAACAGACCGAGGGTGGCGGTGGTTTGAATCCACGAAGTGAAAAAGCCACGCCGGTTGCGTGGCGCGTGCTCGGCCACGTAGGTTGCCGCGCCGCCGTATTCGCCGCCCAGCGCCAGACCTTGGAGCAGACGCAGGGTGATCAGAATCACCGGGGCGGCGACGCCGATGGTCGCGTAGCCGGGCAGGAGACCGACGATTGCTGTGGACACGCCCATGATCACGATGGTGATCAGAAACGTGTGCTTGCGCCCGATCATGTCACCCAGGCGCCCGAAGACGATGGCGCCGAACGGCCGCACCGCAAACCCGGCGGCAAACGCCAGCAGGGCAAAGATGAACGCGGTGGTTTCGTTGACGCCGGCGAAGAAGTGCTTGGCGATGATCGCCGCCAGTGAGCCGTAGAGGTAAAAGTCGTACCACTCGAAAACCGTGCCCAGCGAGGAGGCGAAGATGACCTTGCGCTCCTCCTTGGTGATGCCGCCGCTGCGCGGTGGCGTGCCGGTGGATGCTGTGTCGATTGTGGCCATGGGTGTTCTCCGTCGTGCTTATTGTTGTAGGCCGGAGTCCCCCGTTACTGCCTGTCGCACTCTGGCCCGTTGGCATCTGCCGCCGTTGCTCTCGCGTGAAGCTTGCACAGTCTGACCGCCTCGCAGGGCTGCAAGGTTTCCTGAAGCATAATCAGCTTTTGCCAGATATCCACTCGGCCTACGCTTTGACCCAACGCTGCCGGCTCCAGGCGCTCAACCAATCGACCAGAAACACCAGCAACAGCATCGCCAGAATCACCGTACTGGCCTGGGCTTCCTGGAACAGGCTGAGGCTGACATACAGCATCTGGCCCAGGCCGCCGGCGCCGACGAAACCGAGCACGCTGGCCATGCGGATGTTGTTTTCCCAGCGATACAGGCAGTAGGCGAGCAGTTGCGGGGCGAGGTTCGGCAGGGTGCCGTAGCAGAACGCGAGAATCGGATTGCCACCCTGCAAGCGAATCGCTTCGGCGGGTTGCGGCGGGGTGTTTTCCAGCGCTTCGGCGAACAGCCGACCGAGTACGCCGGTGGTGTGCAGAGCGAGGGCGAGGGTGCCGGCGTTCGGTCCGAGTCCGGCGGCGAGCACCATCAGCGCCGCCCAGACCAGCTCCGGAATCGCCCGCAAGCCGTTGAGCAGCAGACGCGCCGCGCTTTGCAGCGGCCAGCCGAAACGCCCGGCAGCGGGCAGCGCGAGGACGATGCCGAACAGCGCCGCAAGCAGGGTGCCGAGGGCCGACATGGCCAGTGTTTCCAGTGAGCCGTGAGCGATGGCTTTCAGATACCCGGCGCTCAAGTCGGGACTGAGGAAACGCTGCACATAACTGCCCATCTGCTTGAGGCTATTGGTGCTGCCGAGTTCGGCGAGATCCAGTTCCAGATAAGCGAAGGAAGCGAACACCGCAAATGCGATCACGACGATCAGCAGCAGGTTGATCAGGCGCCTCATGTCAGCCTCCAGCGCAGCAAGCGGCTGAGTTGATCGGCGCACAGCACCAGCAGCAGGAACGTCAGCAACATGCTGGCGACTTCACCGCCGGCGAACATGCGGATCGACAGGTCGATCTGTTGCCCCAGGCCACCGGCTCCGACAAAGCCCATCACCACCGAGGCACGAATCGCGCACTCCCAGCGATACACCGTGTAGGAGAGCAATTCGGCGGCGACATTCGGCAGCGTGCCGTAGGCAAACGCCGCCAGTCGACCGCTGCCGGCCTGCAACAATGCGTGCGCAGGGCGTTGGTCGGTGGATTCGAAAATTTCTGCGTAGACCTTGCCGAGCATGCCGCTGTAGGTAATGGCGATGGCCAGCACGCCCGCCGCCGGCCCGAGGCCGACCGCGCGCACAAACAACAGCGCCCAGACGATCTCTGGCACGCTGCGCAAAAAGATCAGCAATCCGCGTACCGGCCAGCGCAGCAAGCGCCCGGGCAGGCTCGGCACGCCGCCTCGGGACGCCGCTGAGAGCGACAACGCGCGACTGGCGATCAGACTTGCCGGTACCGCCAGCAGCAGCGCCAGGGCCATGCCCGCTGTGGCAATCGCCAGGGTTTGCAGGGTGGCTTTGAGCAGCAGTTGCAGAAACGCCTGATCGTGCGCCGGTGGCCAGAATGCCGAAACGAAACGGCCCATTTCGTTCTGGCTGTCGGCCTGAAACAACACGCCCAGGTCCAGTTCGCTGAGCTGAATGCCCGGCCACAGCAGGGCCAGCGCCAGCAATGTCAGCAACAATCGCGGCCACGCCGCCGGGTCCCGTGAATCGGCCTTCAGCATCGCGGAATCTGCACAATCAAAGGTGCGACCGCTGGCGCTGGCGATTGCAGTTGTTCATTGGCGTACAGCGCATCGAGCTTGTCGCGGCTGACTTGATCGGATGGGCAATCAAAAAGAATCTGCCCGTCGCGCAAGCCAATGATCCGTGGGAAGTGCGCCAAGGCCAGATCTACCGCGTGCAGGCTCGCCACCAGTGTGACGTTGTGCTCGCGGGCGTGACGCGAAAGGATCGACAGCGTATGGCCGGCAAGCACCGGGTCCATGGCCGATACAGGTTCGTCGGCAATCAATATTTCCGGCGCCTGATACAGCACCCGCGCAATGCCGACGCGCTGCAATTGCCCGCCGGACAACTGCTGGCAATGGGCGAACAGTTTGTCGCCCAGATCCAGTCGCGCCAACGCCGCGCGAGCGCCCGCCACATCCAGTGGATGCAGCAGGTTCAGCAGACTTTTGCCCAGACTCCACTGACCGAGCTTGCCGGCCAGCACCGCCGTAATCACCCGCTGACGCGGCGGAATCGGCGGCGCCTGATGCACCAGGCCGATGCGCGCACGCAGGCGCTGCCGCTGGTGCGCCGACAAGTGCCAGGCGCGTTCGCCGAGCACTTCGATCTCGCCTCTGCTGGGCTTGAGCGCAGTCGCCAGCAGATTGAGCAGGCTCGACTTGCCCGCGCCGGACGGGCCGATGATCGCCACCTGTTCGCCAGCGCCAATCTGCACGTTGATGTTGCGAAGGGCATCGACGCCATTGGCATGGCGCAGGCTGCCCTGGGTGAGGCGTAGGGTCATTTCAGCAGTTCGGCGGCGCGGGCGGCTTCCTCGATACCCTTGTAGTTCTCGGGCTTGGTCTCGATGAAACGGCTGGCGGCCTGCAGATCGAGGATCTTCTTCTGCTCAGGATTGGCCGGGTCGAGGTCGAGGAAGGCTTGCTTGATCTTCGCGGCCAGCTTCGGATCAAGGGTGCCGCGCACGGTCCAGTTGTAATCGAAGTAGGTCGGCGTGGTGGCAAAGACCTTGACCTTGTTGGTGTCGACCTTGCCGGCGTCGACCAGTTTCTGCCAGACGCTGGCGTTCAACACCCCGGCGTCGACCTTGCCGGCCTGCACCCAGGCAACGGTGGCGTCATGCGCGCCGGAGTAGGCGACGCGGCTGAAATAGCCTTCAGGCTTGATGCCGTCGTTTTTCAGCATGAAGTAACGCGGCATCAGGCTGCCCGAGGTGGACGACACCGAACCGAAGGCGAAAGTCTTGCCCTTGAGGTCGGCGAGGCTTTTCACGTTCGGGTCGGCGGTGATGAATTTGCTGGTGAACTGCGCGTCCTGCTCGCGCTGCACCAGCGGGATCACTGGCGTGGTGGCGTCGGTCTTCAAACGTGCCTGCACAAAAGTGAAACCGCCGAGCCAGGCCATGTCGAGGCGATCGGTGGCCAGCGCTTCAACCACGGCCGGGTAGTCGGCGACGGGGACAAACTGCACCTTCATGCCCAACTGCTGCTCAAGATAGGCACCCAGCGGTTCGAACTTGCGCAGCAGCTCGGTCGGGGCTTCGTCGGGAATCGCGCTGACGCGCAACACATCAGCGGCTTGCGTCATCAGGGCAGAAAAGGACAGCGCCAGACCGGCAGTGAGGGCGAGGGTACGCTTGAACATAGAATTCTCCGTTTCGTAAGCGTCAACATTCGAAGGGCCACCGGTAGTCAACGGCGCGCCACGTCAGGGTAGACGAAACGGCGAGGTTATACGCATTCGCGAGGAGATTGGCCAGCCTCCGTGCCGGCGCGTTGTGTCTGTTTGTGTGCCGTTCCGGTCAAGCCGCTTCGGGCAGTCTGGCAATCACCTTGATTTCAAAATCGAAACCCGCCAGCCAGGTCACGCCGACAGCGGTGATGGTCGGAAACGGCGCTTCGCCCCAGAACTCCGGTACCACAGTCCAGATCGTTTCGAACGTCGAGTGCGGATCGACCATGAACACGGTGACATCCACCGCATCATCGAAGCTGCAACCGGCCGCAGCGAGGATCGCGTTGAGGTTGTGGAAGGCGGTGCGCACCTGATCGCGCAGATCCGCCTCGGGCGAGCCATCCTCACGGCTGCCGACTTGTCCCGAGACAAACAGGAAACCGTTTGAGCGAATCGCCGGCGAGTAGCGGTGACGCTCATACAGGGCGTGACGGGCGGGTGGGAAAACTACATCGCGCTTGGACATGGGGCTGACTCCATCAGGGGGTTGATGAGAACGA
Source organism: Pseudomonas sp. RG1 (assembly GCF_025910115.1). Classification (NCBI taxonomy): domain Bacteria; kingdom Pseudomonadati; phylum Pseudomonadota; class Gammaproteobacteria; order Pseudomonadales; family Pseudomonadaceae; genus Pseudomonas; species Pseudomonas sp. RG1. The sequence goes on along the minus strand of NZ_JAPCIK010000028.1, from coordinate 49,359 downwards.
CTTTAGGTATTTGCAGTGCGCGGATAAACGCGCAAGCTTGGCGTTCACTGTTTGCAAATCCCAAACAATCGAGGGGCGCGGATGGACCGGTTCGATGCGATGCAGGCCTTTGCCCGGGTGGTCGAGGCGGGGAGTTTCACCAAAGCTGCCGAAACCCTGCACATGAGCAAGACCACGGTGACGCAACTGGTGCAGCAGCTGGAGGCGCGGCTGCGGGTCAAGCTGCTCAACCGCACCACACGCAAGGTCAACGTCACCGCTGATGGCGCGGCGTATTACGAGCGGGTGATCAAGCTGTTGGCCGACATGGACGACGCCGAAACCAGCCTGCCCGGTGCCGCCGCACGGCCGCGCGGGCGTTTGCGCATCGACGTGCCCAGCCCGTTCGCGCGGCATATTCTGGTGCCAGCCTTGCCGGATTTTCACGCGCGCTACCCGGACATCCAGATCGACATGGGCGTCAGCGACCGCATCGTCGACATCATCGATGAGAACGTCGATTGCGTGGTGCGCGGCGGCGAGCTGCTCGATCAATCGTTGATGGCGCGCAAGCTAGCAGATCTGCCCTTGGGTGTTTTCGCCGCGCCGGCTTATCTGGATCGCGAAGGGACGCCTGAGCACCCACTGGAACTGCAAGACTCCCATCACCGCGTCGTCGCTTTCCTCTGGGCTCGCACTGGTAAACCTCTTCCGTACACGTTGCACAATGGCACCGAGCGCCTGCAGATCAAGGGCCGGCATGTGCTTGCGGTGGATGACGGCAATGCTTATCTGGCGGCGGGGCTGGCGGGCATGGGGGTGCTGTGGTTGCCGACGTATATGGCCGATGCGCATGTCGCGCGCGGAGAGCTCGTGCCGTTGTTTGAGGGCTGGCGCCTGGAAAGCATGCCGCTTTACGTCGCGTATCCGCCGAACCGGCATGTCAGCTTGAAATTGCGGGTGTTTATCGACTGGATTGTGGCGTTAATGGCGTAGTGCTCTGGTGCGCTTATTGCTTTACGTGAAGGCGGGTCGTCAGAAAAACAACCAACCCGGCGACCCGAACGTGCTCGTGATGAGAGGTGCACGTTCGACCCAAGGAGCTATGCGCGTAATGAATATGTACATCGATATCGTCGGCGCCTGCAATCTGAGCTGCCCGTCATGCCCGATGGGTAATTCGGAAAATGCCAATTTCAAGAAAGCCATGCAGCTCGAGATGTTCACGCAGATTGTCGATAAGGCACGGCGTGAAGGGGTCAAGGCGATCTTTTTGTACAACTGGACCGAGCCGTTGATTCACCCGCGCATCGGTGAGTTCGTCGAAATCATTAACGCTGCAGGTCTGCAAAGCGGCATCAGCTCCAACTTGAACCTGGCCAAGAACATTGAAAGCGCGATGCTCGCCAATCCCTGGTTCTTCCGTGTCTCCCTGTCCGGGTTCCACCAGGACACCTACCGCCAAGGCCATGTCGGCGGCGACATCGAAGTGGTCAAGCAGAACATGATCAAGCTGCATGACCTCAAGCAGCGTCACGGCCTGAATACCCTTATCGAGGTCTATTACCACCGCTATCTGGATAACCTCGAAGAAGAGGGGCTGATGCGCGAGTTCAGCGAGCGCCTGGGTTTCAATTTCTCCACCGGCTACTCGGTGATGATGCCGCTGGAAAAAACCTTCGCCATCGTCGAAGACGATGCCTCGGTCACCGACACGGACCGGGAAACCCTCAAGCGCCTGGCGTTGCCACCGTATGCAGACCTGGTCAATCTGGTCAAGCAATACCCTAAACAGGCGTGCACCCTGAAAGATGATTGGCTGGTACTCGATTGCAATGGCAATACTGTGCTGTGCTGCACGATTTTCAATCAGTCCGAATACAGCGTCGGCAAGTATCTGGACATGCCGGTGCAGGAATTGATGAGTCGCAAATCCACGCAAAAGAACTGCGTGGACTTGTGCAACCGCTGCGCGAAGAACGGTCTCCACATCTACTCCGCATCGCCCAACAAGGGGCCGCTGGAAAGTCATGCCGTCAATCGCATCATCGACTTTCAACGACGCACGATTCTCGAGCAGCCGATTGATAGCGAACGTCTGGGCCGTACAGGTGAAGTCAGCGCCGAGCATTTCGATGAGGCTCAATATCTGCAACTCAACGCCGACGTAAAGACTGCAATCGCCACAGGCGCTTTCTCCAGTGGCTATCAACACTACGTACTGTTTGGGCGTCTCGAAGGGCGTCTCGGGGCGGGGTTGAGCACGGTCGTTTGACAGATCCGGGGCGACGGCCATGGGTTGTTTGAAGGTGCGGCCCGATGACGTGATTGACTCTTTGCCGGTTCCGGCCAACTATCGGCGCACAACAATGTGACCGATGGATTGAAACTTGACCGAACGACGCCAATTCAGCGGAGGCATGAAGGGGAAAAACCTCCGCTATCTGAATGAGCAAAGCGATGACGCGCGGTTGACGCGCACAGGTTTTCTGCTGCTCGAACACTTTTCGCTGCCGGCCTTTACGCAGACGCTGGACGCCGTGGTGACCACTAATCTGTTGCGCCCGGGGCTGTTTACCTCGCGCACCTTCGGTCTGGGTGAGGGCGAGGTCATCAGCGACCTGGGGTTGGTGATCCGCCCCGATGCGCGCTTGGACTCAGCAGCGCTCGAGGAATTGGATCTGCTGGTGGTCTGCGGCGGTTATCGCACCGAGTTGCGAGCGAGCGATGGGTTTGTGCATTTGCTCAAACTGGCGGCGGAGCGGGGCGTCAGTCTGGCCGGGTTGTGGAACGGTTCTTGGTTTCTCGGCCGCGCCGGGTTGCTCGACGGCTACCGTTGCGCGATTCACCCGGAACATCGCCCGGCACTGACCGAAATCGCCAAGAGCACCCACGTCAGTAGCGAACCCTTTGTGATCGACCGCGACCGGCTCACCGCGTCGAGCCCGTCGGGGGCTTTCCACATGGCGCTGGACTGGATCAAAAGCCTGCACGGCAAGGCGCTGGTCGAGGGTGTCGAGGACATTCTGGCGTTCGAGGAATCGCGCTACAGGCGGATCAAACCGGATGAAAACATCTGCGTCAGCGCGCCGTTGCGGGAAGTGATCAAGCTGATGGATGCCAACCTCGAAGAGCCGCTTGAGCTGGAACAACTGGCGGTCTACGCCGGCCGCTCACGGCGCCAGCTCGAGCGCTTGTTCAAGGAACAACTGGGCACCACGCCGCAGCGCTACTATCTGGAGCTGCGCATCACCGAAGCCCGCCGCCTGCTGCAACATACCGAGCTGTCGCAGGTGGAAGTATTGGTGGCTTGCGGTTTTGTCTCACCGAGCCATTTCAGCAAGTGCTACAGCTCGTACTTCGGTTATCGGCCTTCGAAGGAAAAACGGCTGGTTAAATAGATCGACCGGTGCAATCCCCAAAAACCCTCACCCCAGCCCTCTCCCAGAGGGAGAGGGAGCCGACCGAGGTATCTTGCGCTGTACATCGACCTGAAAGATGGACGTCGACTTTGGATTCAATACAGCGCTTTCAGGTCGGCGTAAATCTCGAATATCCCCCAATCAGTTCCCTCTCCCTCCGGGAGAGGGCTAGGGTGAGGGGTATTGAGGGCGGGTCTGTCAGAGACGATCAGCATCGATTACAGCTTGCGCAAACGCCGCCGGGCTTTCCTGGGGCAAATTGTGCCCAACCCCACCCTCAATCAATCTGAATTGATATTTCCCGGTAAAACGCTTGGCATAGTCCTCAGGCTTGGGATGTGGCGCTCCATTGGCATCGCCTTCCATGGTAATCGTCGGCACGCTGATCGACGGGGCAGTCGCAAGCCTCTCTTCCAGCGCGGCATATTTCGCCTCGCCCTGCACCAGGCCCAGGCGCCAGCGGTAGTTGAACACGGTGATCTCGACGTGATCGGGGTTCTGCAACGCTTTGGCACTGCGGTCGAAGGTTGCGTCGTCGAATTTCCATTGCGGTGAAGCCAGTTGCCAGATCAGTTTGGCGAAGTCGTGGGTGTTCTTTTCATAGCCAACGCGGCCGCGTTCGGTGGCGAAGTAGAACTGGTACCACCACTGCAATTCGGCTTTCGGCGGCAGTGGATTCTGCCCGGCGGCCTGGTTGCCGATCAGATAGCCGCTGACCGCCACCAGCGCTTTCACGCGCTCTGGCCACAAGGCCGCGACGATGCCCGCTGAACGCGCGCCCCAGTCGTAGCCGCCAAGCACTGCTTGTTTGATTTTCAGCGCGTCCATGAAGTCGATGATGTCGCTGGCCAATGCCGCCGGTTGGCCGTTGCGCAGAGTGGCTTTGGACAGGAATTGCGTGTCGCCATAACCCCGTGCATATGGCATCAGCACGCGGTAACCCTTGGCCGCGAGCAGTGGTGCGACTTCGTCATAGCTGTGAATGTCGTAGGGCCAGCCGTGCAGCAGGATCACCACCGGGCCATCGGCAGGACCGGTTTCGGCGTAGGCCACATCGAGCAAGCCTGCCTTGATGTGCTTCAGCGGGCCGAAAGGAGAGGGCGCTGAATAGCTGACGGCGGCCGGTTCAGTGGTTTGCGCTTGAGCGCTGCCGACGGCGCCGAGCAGTGACAGCGCCAAGACCGACAAACCGAATGCGGCTTTGATTTTAGAGGTATGCAGAGCCTGTTTCATGCTGACGTCTCCTTTGCGAGCCTGTGGCCAAGGGGCTGGATGAACCCTTGAAACCCTGGGTGCATTGAAGCGTAGCGACGTATCCGTTCTGTGTCCCCGGACGGCAGTTTTGCAAGGGCGTGTATGGCGGCGGGGCGCTTACACAGTGTGATACATGGCGATGAAACGGTGAGTTTTCGCGCGAAAATAATAAGTCGCTGTTTTAAAACAAAAAAAAATTTATCTTGGGCTTCCCAAATGAAATGAATGTTGTTAAATTGCGCCCCGTTCTCACAGCGATCCTCACGGAGCCGCTGACCAGAGCTACAGGGGCGTCGCCAAGCGGTAAGGCAGCAGGTTTTGATCCTGCCATGCGTTGGTTCGAATCCAGCCGCCCCTGCCATCTACGAAAAAACGCCAACTTCGCAAGAAGTTGGCGTTTTTTTATGCCTGCGATTTACCGCACTTGAGCCAAGCAGGCGTGCGCGTTGCCGAAGCACCGCGCACGCCGGTCACTCAGTGCGGTGCGCGCGGGATGGTTTTCATCAGGTCTTCAGGGCTGATGTGGCCGACCACGCTGCCCGGCTGCGGCAGGTTGAGGATGTGGCCTTTCATCTTACCGATGATGTGCATCTCGCATGGCTTGCAATCGAACTTCAGCGTCAGCACTTCATCGCCGTGGATCAACTGCATCGGCGCGACCTTGGTACGCACGCCGGTCACGCCTTTGGCCTGTTTCGGGCACAGGTTGAAGGAGAAACGCAGGCAGTGCTTGGTGATCATCACCGGCACTTCGCCCGGCTCTTCGTGAGCTTCGTACGCCGCGTCGATCAGCTTGACGCCGTGACGGTGGTAGAAGTCGCGGGCCTTCTGGTTGTAGACGTTGGCGAGAAAGGTCAGGTGCGAATCGGGGTACACCGGCGGCGGCGTGGTTTCGGCCTTGCGGCTGCCACGCGGATGCGCGGCGACGCGGGCCGCCGTCAGCGCTTCGATCACTTCACGACGCAGGGACTTGAGCTGCGAGTTGGGAATGAAGAACGCTTGCGGCGCATCCAGCTTGATGTCAGTGGCGTGATACTGCGTGGTGCCGAGCTGGCCGAGCAGGTCGCGCAACTGCTCCAGCGCTTGCTCAGGCTTGTTGGCAACGCCGAACGGCCCGCTGAGGGTAACGCTGGCGCTGATGCCTTCCTCGCTGGTCGCGGTCACTTCCAGCTGTTCTTCGCGCAGACGAGCGAACCAGCTCAGGGCCACACGACGTTCCGAAGAAGTTTTCTGCAACGCCTGCTGCCAGTTGTGATCAAGGTTGCGATTCAACGGATGGCTTGGACGCAGCTTGAACAGACCTTCAGGCATTTCGTTCGGCTCGACGCGGTAGCGATAGCGCTTCTCGCCGTCTTCTTCGAACTCGCCTTTGGCCTCGGCGATGTTGGCGCGGAAACCGACCACTTCGCGTTTGACCAGTACGTTCAGACCGTCACCGTTGGACAGCGGCTCATGGGTGACAACCTGCATGTCACGCTTGCCGACTTTTTCCACCGTACCGACCGGCAGGCCGGTGAAGGTTGGCGAATCGAAGGCGCCGATGTCGATCTTGCGATCGGTCACGAAATAATCGGTGCTGCCACGGTGGAAGGTCTTTTCCGGGTCGGGCAGGAAGAAATGCACGGTGCGGCCGCTGGAAGCGCGGGCCAGGTCCGGGCGGTCTTCAAGCACGTCGTCGAGGCGCTGGCGGTAATAGGCGGTGATGTTCTTCACATAGCCCATGTCCTTGTAGCGACCCTCGATCTTGAACGAACGCACGCCGGCCTCGACCAGTGCGCGGATGTTGGCGCTCTGGTTGTTGTCTTTCATCGACAGCAGGTGTTTTTCGTAGGCGATCACGCCACCCTTTTCATCCTTGAGGGTGTAGGGCAAGCGGCAGGCCTGGGAGCAGTCGCCACGGTTGGCGCTGCGGCCGGTTTGCGCATGAGAGATGTTGCACTGGCCGGAGAAGGCCACGCACAGCGCGCCGTGGATGAAGAATTCGATGGCCGCGTCGGTTTCATCGGCGATGGCGCGGATTTCTTTCAGGTTCAGCTCGCGGGCCAACACCAACTGGGAGAAACCGGCCTGATCGAGGAACTTCGCTCGCTCGAGGGTGCGGATGTCGGTCTGGGTCGAGGCGTGCAGCTCGATCGGCGGAATGTCCAGCTCCATCACGCCCAGATCCTGGACGATCAGCGCATCGACGCCAGCGTCATACAACTGATGGATCAGCTTGCGCGCCGGCTCCAGTTCGTTGTCGTGCAGGATGGTATTGATGGTGGTGAAAATACGCGCGTGGTAACGGCGGGCGAACTCGACCAATTCGGCGATTTCGCTGACTTCGTTGCAGGCGTTGTGGCGTGCGCCGAAGCTCGGGCCGCCGATGTACACGGCGTCAGCGCCATGCAGGATGGCCTCGCGGGCGATGGCGACATCGCGGGCAGGGCTGAGCAATTCCAGGTGATGCTTGGGCAAGGACATAGTTTTTTTAGTCAGGCGGTCACGGGCAAGGGGCGCATTGTACCTGTGAAACACCCAGGCGGCACCAGCGTGCCGATATCAGGTACGAAGGACCTAGCACAATACGAGGCAATGCATAACTGTAAAGTCTGTCAGTTGTCCGTCCGCGTCCAAAGCGTGAACATCAGGTGGGAGCGGGAAAGTCGCTCTGGCCTATATCACGCAAGACATTGGAGATTAATATCATGAGCGGTAACAACGCCTTCGCGACGATTGGTATCTCGGATTTCGCCTCGTTTAAATCGCGTCCGCAGAAGAAGGCCGAGGTGTATTACAAAGCGGTCGTTTCACCCAATCATCCGGGCATTGGCAAGCCAATATTCTCCGCTACTCGGCATCTTTATTTCGGCACAAAGGAAACGTTCAGCGTTATTGGTCAATATTTTACGGACGAGGTGGGTGAGATTATTTCATTTGTGATAGACCGCTCCCTTACGGACGGTACGCATGAAGTTGGCGGGTTCGGAAGTACCGTGGCGGGAGTGATGACTATGTCGCATGAAATTTTATATGCGAAAACAGGAACGATAGAGTTTGCGCGCAAACACGAAGAAGGTACCGATTCGATTACGGCAACATTCAATTTTGAAGTCGAGCACCGCGGGCAAACATACCGGGTATCAGAAGGTAAACTGTTTGTTGTAGCTAGCGGTCCGCTTCAAGTTTTGTGAATAGACCGTTGACGCCAATTCGCTCAACGGGCGAGCCAGCGCTTGCCAAACGGCCCCGTCCTGGTGGCTGCTGTGTTTGGCGCGCGCCCTTGAGTATTTTCACTGCGTATGTCGCACCTCGGAATCGTGGAGGTAGCCTACGCAGTATTTCCGCAAATCAGCCTTTCGCCGCCATCGCCGTCACTTCCACACGCATCCCTTCAACCGCCAGCGAGGCCACGCCTACCGCCGCCCGCACCGGCCAAGGCTTGGCGAAATAGCGTTTGTACACTTCATTGAAAGCCCCGCGATCGCCCATGTCGGTCAGGTAAATGGTCAGGTGCAGCACCCGGTCCATCGAACTGCCGGCACGTTCCAGTGCGACTTTCAGTGCTTGCAGCGTGCACTCGCTCTGCTCGGTGATGCCGCCGAGTTCCAGGCTGCCATCGGCGCGGGTTGGAATCTGCGTGGAAACCATGATGCCGCCGAAGGTGGCAACGTCGGAAGAAATCGAATCGGTGTCGGGATCCGGCGTGAAGATGATGTCTTGATTGGCCATGGGCATCTCTTGTTTGAGTGAATGAAGATTGCGGCAGTTTACAGATTCCCTCCGGCCATGGCCCGCGCGCGTTCAGACAGGCAAAGTCGCTTCTTCTGCGGCAATTGCCGCAAGCACACTGGGCCGCGCGCCGATGCGTTGCGTGTACGACGCCAGAGCTGGCCATTCGCTGATGTCGATGCTGAACGTCGGTAGCCAGTTCAGGACCGTGAACAGGTAGGCATCGGCAACGCCGAAGCCGCCCATCAGATAGTCCCGATCCGTCAGGGTGCCCTCAAGGTAATCCAGCCGTTTGAACAGTTTTTGCCGAAAAATCGCTTTGACCGGTTCGGGGATTTCCGCGCTGAACAATGGCGCGCTGGCGGCATGAATCTCAGAGCTGATGAAGTTCAGGTGTTCCTGCAAACGTGCGCGCTGCCACGTACCTGCGGCAGGTGCCAAGTCGCTCCCGGGGACTTGATCGGCGAGAAACTGCAGGATCGCCGGGCCTTCAGTGAGCACTTCGCCGTTATCCAGTTGCAGCGCGGCCACGTAGCCTTTCGGATTGATCTCGCGGAAGTCACGGCCGTCAGCCGTGCGCTTGGTCTGGTTGTTGACGCGGATCATTTCGAACGGCAAGCCGAGTTCGCGCAGGACGATATGCGGGGCGAGCGAACAGGTCATCGGTGCAAAGTAAAGTTTCATGGCATGTCCCTTGAAAGTGGAGGCGCCACGATCCACTGCGGGCAAAACTTCCGCAAAGGTCATTTGCAGTGCTAGCGTATGACAAATTCTCATGCGCTCCTTAGCCTTATGACTGCCAGACTTCCCTCCCTCAACGGCCTGCGCGCGTTCGAAGCGGCGGCTCGACATATGAGCTTTACCACCGCTGCGACCGAGTTGAACGTCACGCAGACAGCAATCAGTCACCAGATCAGGCGCCTCGAAGCCGAGTTGGGCGTGGCATTGTTCCTGCGCCTCAAGGATGGCCTGGCGCTTAGCGAAGACGGGCAGGCCTACCTGCCGGGGGTGCGTTCTGCATTTCAAGCGTTGCGCCATTCGACGCAACAATTACTCGAGTCGCGCGGGTCCAGCGTATTGACCATCAGCACGCTGGTCTCGGTTGCTTCGAAATGGCTTTTGCCGCGTCTTCCGGCATTTCAGCAGGCGTTCCCGGACATCGATGTGCGCATCAGTGCGACCACCGATCTGGTGGATTTTCGCCGAGGAGGCATAGACGCCGCGATTCGCTACGGACGGGGCGACTGGAAAGGCTTGCGCGCGGACTTTCTCATGGCCGATGAGGTATTTCCCGTGTGCAGTCCAGCAGTGGCGACGACATTGCACACTCCGGAAAATCTGGCCAGTCACACCCTTGTACAAGTTAGCGGCCTCACCGCCAGCGACTGGCAGGCCTGGCTCAGCGCCGCCGACCAGCCTGCGCAGTTGGCCGACGGCGGGAAGCTGACCTTCGATCTGGCGATGATGGCGGTGCAGGCGGCAATTGACGGGCAGGGCGTGTGCATCGGTCGTTCGACTTATGTAAACGACGATCTGCGTGCGGGCCGATTGGTCGCACCGTTCGACCTGCGCCTGCAGGATGATCTCGGTTTCTATTTGGTTACACCCCATGAAACCGCTGAATCGCCAAAGATCAGCGCTTTCAGAGAATGGCTTGTGGCGGTGGCCAGCGACACGTTTGTATAAGCATGTATCAACCCCCAGCCGATACACACGGCAACACCAAACTGCGCCTTCGAGACACATCCGCCCTACATGCCGAGCCCAAAGTAGCCCTCACACCAACACTACGCTCAAGAGGGCATCACCATGTACCGTTCACTGTTTCTGGCTTCTGCCGTTGTCTTCGCCTCCCTGACCGGCTTCGCCCATGCGGCGGATGCACCGGCAACGAGCTGGCAGAAAGGTCTGAGCCGCACCGATCTGGTTCGTCAGGATCTCGGCGCTGACAATCGCGAAGTGATTCAGGCGCGTATCGATTTCGACGCTGGCGTCACCTCGCCTCGGCATGCTCATCCCGGCGTGGAAGTCGCCTATGTCATCAGCGGCACGTTCGAGTATCAGCTCGAAGGGCGGGCGCCGGTGATACTCAAGGCCGGCGATTCGTTGTTCATTCCGGCGGGCGTCGCGCATGTGGCCAAAAACGTTGGCAACGAGAAAGGCGTCGAACTGGCCACTTACGTCGTCCCGAAAGGCGAACCGCTACTGATCCTCAAGCCATGAGGCGCCAGGCCGCTATTTCGAGCGCGGCTTGCTCATCGCGCGCTTGATGCGCATCCAGTCCTGATAGGCCGCCGTTCGTTTGGCGTCGGCCATAGCCTTGGCTTCGCTGAAACGGGCCCAGGCTTCAGGATTGTCCGTGTCGTTCTCGATGATCCTGTAAGCCGCTTCTTCGAGCAGATCGGCCTCGCGGAACATCGCGGTATTTTCCGCCATCTCGTCATCCCACGAGCGGCCGAAACCGAATTTCAATGTGCGTTCTGTCATTTCACGTGATCCTCCTCCCAGACCAAAGGTACTGATTCTCGCCATTGCACCTCGGTCACGCCAAAGCGTTCCGCCATCGGCTTGGAAAAACGTTTCAACGGAGGTCGGCCGGGGCGGGGGATGGGCGCGATACCCGCGTCACAACTTGCCCACTGCCACGCTTCGGCATTGTTCATGGTTTTTGTGCGAATGACGAATGACCTGGGCTTCCCGTGAAGCAGGTAATCAATCACGTACAAATCCTCTCCGCTCATACATTTCCTCCGGCTGTTAAGAAGAGGGATATCTGGCGAAATGAATAATTCAGAGAAATTGAAACGGGCGTGATGACCGGCTGATTGGGCGATTTGTAAGTCTGTACGGCAGATTGAATCTGTACAACTTCGTCTGGAATTTTTGGCTGAATTGCCGGCTGTTAAGACAGGAACGCGCCTGCTACGACGCGTTATCAAGTGGGACGATTCAGGAGTAGATGCACGAGCAGACAAAGTCCGCGTGAACCTCGGTGTCTTCAATCGCCGTAATAAGGCCTGAATGCAGGGCTTCTTCAGGATTGATGATGCGCGGCGCTGCTGTCAGATATTTCTCTGTCTCCAGCGCATTTTTTCCGTTGCTCGTACGCTCGGCGACAATCTGGGCGTAGAGGTGCAAGTCGTAATCCAGGCTCATGGCGTATTCCGACATGCGCGAATGATCGACCGAACCTTGCAGGTGCCAATGAAATGGGTGAAACAGAAACTTGCTGTGGGTACAGGCGGTGCGGCGCTGGCCGGCCAGAAAGACAATGTTGCCCATCGATTCGACCGTTCCCAAATTGTGGGTGTGTACCGGAATAGGCAGGGCCAACAGGAAGTTGTACATCGTGAAACCGTAACTGCATTCGCCGCCCATGGTGGCGATGTTGACGATCAGTCGCGGTGCATCTTCCTTTACGGCGAGCGAGGCTTTATCGATCAATTGGCCGCACGTCGAGGCATTGATCGGGCCGGTGAAGTTGATGACATGAACAGGCATGGCGATTCCCTCGGCTGGTCAGGACTCCTAAGCAATAGCTGTAATTTCGCTTGAATGAAAGTGGGCAGGGGAGCCGCGCTCCCCTGCACCCGACGCATCAACTGTTGCGCCCGCCACCATGGCTGTTTTGACCACCTTTGTGTCCAGCTTCAGAGGCTTTTTCCCGATCGTTGGCAAAGTTGCCGCCGCTGCTCTGGCCGCCCTTGCTGCCAGCTTCGGACGCTCTGTCCCGATCGTTGGCAAAATTGCCACCGCTGTTCTGGCCACCTTTACTGCCGATTTCCTGATAGAACTCTTTATCGTGCGAAGCCGAAGTGGCATCACCACCTTTCTTGCCTGCTTCGTTAACCGACATGCTGCCTTGTTGTTTATCTTGTGCCATTTCAAACTTCCTCATTTTCTCTATATAGGCAGTCGGCGAATCAAGGATGCACACACTACGTGCCGTCGTTGTTCGCGAAATGCTTATAAAGTTTACTGATGTCGTTTGCTTTAGTTGGTCTGGCTTGTCTTGTGACTACAAGTTAGACCTATGCGCTAAGAGGAGCGCTCATAAGTCGGGGTTGTATCCGGTGTCCGGGAGTTTTCAGAGTTTACTGCAAGTTCCCGGCGTTCATAACATTCCTGCTGAACACTTTCCCGGTGCCTTGGACTGATTTGCTGTCGTTCGACACAAGGTGACACCGACGGACTGTCCGACCTGGTCACGTGCGAACTGCGCGCTGCTTCGGGATACACTTCCGCTCCCTTGTTTCGTTGCACTTCGCCTCGTGCAAAAGCCGGTACCGTTCTCATGATTACGCTCCATCAGCTGATTTCAAAGGGCAGCGAGGCTGCCCTTGTACCGCTTGCTCAGGACTTGCGACCGCCGCCGTGGCTGTTCTGCCCGCCTTTGCGGCCAGCCTCGGATGCTTTTTCACGATCATTGGCAAAGTTGCCGCCCGACGACTGACCGCCTTTCTTGCCGGCTTCAGATGCCTTTTCACGATCGTTTGCGAAGTTACCTGGATTTTTATTTCCTGTGGTCATGATAGCTCTCCGATATCAATTAACGTTTCGCTAGTTATGTCCGTTGTCGCACCGGACATCTACTCCGATTACGAGCCGGCGAAAAATGTTTTGAAAATTTTTCCTCAGGCCGATGAACGGTAACTTTGTGATGAAACTTATACAGCCTGCTGTTTTCTGCGCCGCTTCGTATAACTTTTCGAGTTGCTGGTTGATGTGCAAAAGAGGTTGGAGTTTGTTACCGCTTCGCTTCGGAATTCTGACCATTTGTCGGTGCGAAGTTGAACTGTAATCGGCTGAAACTAGAGTCTGTTAAGTGTATGTATATAACTATTCTGAGGACATTGAGATGACCAATCATCACAAGGATCAACCGTTCGCTGAAGACCCACAGAAAATCAAGGAAGCCGGCAAGAAAGGCGAGAGTCCAGTCAACGTGAAAGTTGATCGGGCCGAGAAGGCACGCGTCGGCGGGCAGCACAGCCATGGAGGCGGCCGTACCGGCAAGGGCGACTGAGTCGGTCGGAAAAGTACCAATCGGCGTCCTCTCTGCGCCGATGCAGAGAGGACTGCTACGCGGAGGCCTATCTGAACCGTGGCAACGGCCGGTCGATCGGTTTGAGCGTCGAGAGCGTATCGCGAATCAGCGGCGCATCCTTTTCAATGTCGTGCAGCCGGTCGCGAATGCGCAAAGCTGTCGGATGCCCGCCCTGATGATCGACCCAGTCGGCAATCTCTTTGCAGGCGGCTGCGAGGCGCGCCTGGCGGGCGTCGAGCAGGGTGAGGAGGGTGGTGATGGACTCTTTTTCGGACATGAAACACCTCCGTTCGCTGAAACGGCTGAGTTGCAACAAAAAGTCCGCGTGGCGCGAACCTTCAGATCAACTATAGAAGACCTGTGTGATCGTGCAAAAAATACCCAGTTCAACTCGTCGGCAAACCTTTGTAGGAGCGAGCGTTACGCTGGAGATCAAGACGCCTCGCTTACCTCACACATCCGCTCGAGAAACATCGCCAAGGCTACTTCCTCGGCGCGCAGGCCTTTGCGCACGCGCGGACGGGGCAGTTCGGCGAGGGCGCCGAGCATGAAATGTTCGACCACTGCGGGGTGGATGTAGCACTTGCGGCACACCGCCGGCGTGTTGCCCAGCTGTTTGGCGACGTTCTTCACCGCTTCTACCACATGGCGCTTGGCTTCGGTTTCCGACTCATGCTGCAACTCGCGCAGCACCGACAACGCCAGGGCGCTGCCCGCCCAGGTGCGATAGTCCTTGGCGGTGAACGCCGCGCCGGTGAGCTTTTGCAGATAGGCATTGACGTCGGAGGAGGTGACGGTGTGCCGTTCGCCATTTTCATCAAGATACTGAAACAGGTTTTGCCCGGGAATTTCCAGACAGCGCTTGATGATTCGCGCCAGGCGGCGGTCCTTAACGGTGATCTGATGCTCGATGCCGCTCTTGCCACGGAACTGGAACAGGATCGCGCTGCCGTTGACCTCGACATGCCGACTGCGCAACGTGGTCAAACCGTAAGAGCGATTGTCCCGTGCGTATTGGGTATTGCCGACGCGGATCAGCGTGGCGTCGAGCAAGGTAATCACCGTGGCCATGACCTTGTCGCGGCTGAAGCCCGGCTCATCGAGCAGCGCCTCGAGCTTGCGCCGCAGTTTGGGCAGGGCCATGCCGAAGTCGCGCAGGCGCGAGTATTTGTCGGCGTCGCGCACTTCGCGCCAGCGGGCGTGATAACGGTACTGTTTACGCCCGCGCGCATCGCGGCCGGTGGCCTGCAAATGGCCGCACGGGTCGGCGCAGATCCATACATCGGTGTAGGCCGGTGGTACCGCGAGGGCATTGATGCGTTTGATTTCGTCCGGGTCGGTGATGCGCTGGCCCGATGGTTCGAAATAGACGAACTTGCCGCGCAGTTTTTTCCGGGTGATACCAGGCTGAGTGTCATCGACGTAATGCAGATCGGCGGGCAGAGCATCTGTCAGCACGGTATCGGGCATGGCGGTTTCCTTCGGTCATACGGCAGTCTGTAACTGATTGACCGCAGGCGCTGGCCGTCGTGCCGAATGATTTACGCGAGCACCGCCACCGCCTTGATCTGCGCCCACAGCCGCTGGCCCGGATGCACGCTCAGTTGATCACGCGAGAAGCGGGTGATCCGCGCCAGCAGCGGCGTACCGCCGGCATCGAGGCGGATCAGCACATGGGCACTGTTGTCAGCGGCCTGTTCGCTGATGACGGTAACGGGCAGACGATTGAGAATGCTGCTGGCTGCATCATTGTTCAGCGCCAGGCTGATGTCGCGCGCGTGCACTTTGCAGCGCAGAGCCTGGCCCACGGCCATCGGCGCATGGGTGACGCGAATGTTCATTGCAGTGGCCGGCAGTTGCAGGCTGAGCAATTGATAGGTGGCGTCGTAGGCGCTGACCTGGCCTTCGATGATTACCCCGGCGTCATCGCCCATTGCCAAGGGCAGATCCAGGCGTGCGAGGGTCTCGCCGATCGGGCCGCTGGCGAGGGCTTTGCCATCACGGAGCAATACCAAATGATCGGCCAGACGTGCGACTTCATCCTGCGCATGGCTGACGTACAACAGCGGAATATCCAGTTCGTCGTGCAGGCGTTGCAGGTACGGCAAGATTTCGCTTTTGCGCCGGCTGTCGAGAGCCGCCAGCGGTTCGTCCATCAGCAACAGTTTCGGACTGGTCAGCAGGGCGCGGGCGATGCCGATGCGCTGCCGTTCGCCGCCGGACAGATGCTGTGGATGACGCTCGAGCAAATGGCTGATGCCGAGCAGTTCTGTGGCTTGGTCCATATCGACCCGGCGTTGCGACTTGGCGATGCGTTTGAGACCAAACTCCAGATTGGCCAGCACCGAAAGATGCGGGAACAGGCTGGCTTCCTGAAACACATAGCCAAGCGCACGCTTATGCGGCGGGACGAAAATGCCCTTGGCACTGTCCTGCCAGATCTCGTCGTTGATCTGCACAAAACCCTGCTCGGCGCGCTCCAGCCCGGCGATGCAGCGCAGGCAAGTGGTTTTGCCCGAGCCGGAATCACCAAACAGCGCGGTGACGCCGCGGCCCGGCACTTGCAGATCGACATCCAGTTCAAACCCCGGATAAGTGCGTTTCAGGCGTACATCAATCATCGATCAGCTCCAGCCTGCGCGGGTCTTGCGGCTGGAGTACAGCGCCAGCAACACCAGAAACGAAAACACCAGCATCGCCGCAGACAGCCAGTGCGCCTGGGCATACTCCAGCGCTTCGACATGGTCGTAAATCTGCACCGAAACCACGCGGGTCTTGTCGGGAATGTTGCCGCCGATCATCAGCACCACGCCGAATTCACCCACGGTGTGGGCGAAGCCGAGAATCGCTGCGGTGATGAAGCCGGGGCGCGCCAGCGGCAGGATCACGCTGAAGAACGTGTCCCAGGGATTGGCGCGCAAGGTCGCCGCGACTTCCAGCGGGCGGGTGCCAATCGCCGAGAAAGCGTTTTGCAGCGGTTGCACCACGAACGGCATGGAGTAGATCACCGAACCGATGACCAGCCCGGTGAAACTGAACGTCAGCGTGCCCAGCCCCAACCATTGAGTGAACTGGCCGAGAAAACCGTGCGGCCCCAGCGCCAGCAACAGATAAAAGCCGATCACCGTCGGCGGCAGCACCAGCGGCAGGGCGACGATGGCGCCGATCGGCCCGCGCAACCACGACGAGGTGCGCGATAGCCACAGCGCGATCGGCGTGCCGATCAGCAGCAGGATCGCAGTGGTCAGTGACGCCAGTTTCAGGGTCAGCCAGATCGCGGCGAAGTCGGCACTGGTCAGTGACATTTACAGTTCATATCCGAAGGATTTGATCACCGCAGCGGCTTTCGGACCTTTGAGGTAATCGACCAGGGCCTTGGCAGCGGCGCTGTCCTTGCCTTTGTTCAAGATCACCGCGTCTTGTTTGATCGAATCATGCAGGGTGGCCGGAACAATCCATGCTGAGCCGCTGCTCACCTTGCCGTCCTTGTAGATTTGCGACAGCGCTACAAAGCCCAGTTCGGCGTTGCCGGTGGAGACGAACTGGTAGGCCTGAGTGATGTTCTGGCCTTCGACGATTTTGCTTTTCGTGGCTTCGCTCAACTGGAGTTTTTCCAGCACCTGGGTGGCGGCGAGACCGTATGGCGCGGCTTTTGGATTGGCGATCGCAAGGTGTTGGTATTGGTTGGTTTTCAACACTTTGCCCTGCGCATCTACGTAGCCTTCTTTCGCTGACCACAGCGCTAGCGTGCCGATGGCGTAGGTGAAGCGCGAACCTTTGACGGTTTCGCCTTCCTGCTCAAGCTTTGCCGGGGTCGCGTCGTCAGCAGCGAGGAACACTTGGAAGGGCGCACCGTTTTTGATCTGGGTGTAGAACTGGCCGGTGGCGCCGTAAGCGGCGACCAATTTGTGGCCGGTGTCTTTTTCGAAGTCGGCAGCGATGGCTTGGATTGGCGCGGTGAAGTTGGCGGCGACCGCCACTTGCACTTCGTCAGCTTGCGCGGCGCCGATGCTGAAAAATGCTAGGAATGAGGCGAGGCAGACAGGGGCGAGGCGTGTGGCAGCAAGTGTCATGTAAAGGCTCCGTGATCCGCGGTAAATGCTTTGCTTTGGATAACGCCGATACACGGGCGCAATCGCTGTATACGGAAATATATAGCGATACGTCGCCAAGTGGCGAGGGAATAAATCCGCTCGCCGCGTAAATTCAATGACGGTTGAGTTTCGCCAAGGCGCCTTCGGCGAGTTGCCGGGTCAGTTCAGCGCTGCCGATATCCTTGCCGAGCGTCAGCGCCTGTCCGGCCCAGAGGTTGGCAAAGTCGGCGTCATCCTTGGCCCGCAGCGGCATCAGCGCACCGCCAGCCAACGGAAAGGCCGGCGCCTGCGCTGACATCGGGCCGAGTTCACGCATCGCCCGATTGACAATGCCCCGTGCCGGGCGTCCGGTAAAAATGTTGGTGATGGCGGTCTGACTTTCCTTGGCGGTGCGCAGGGCCTTGTGGTGTGAGGCGCTGACTTTTGCTTCCGGCGTGAACAGGTACGCCGTGCCGACTTGCACCGCCGATGCGCCGAGCATGAAAGCTGCGGCAACGCCTCGCGCATCGCTGATCGCACCCGCCGCGATCACCGGCACTTTCACCGCGTCGACCACCTGCGGCACCAGGGCGAAGGTGCCGACCTGGGTGCTCAGATCATCGCTGAGAAACATCCCGCGATGGCCACCGGCCTCATAACCCATGGCGATGATCGCATCGCAGCCGTGTTGCTCCAGCCAGATCGCTTCTTCGACTGTGGTGGCAGACGAAAGGATTTTCGCCCCGGTTGCCTTGACCCGATCAAGCAGATTTTTCTCCGGCAGCCCGAAATGAAAACTCACCACTTCGGGGCGGAATTCTTCGAGCACGACACACGCGGCCTCGTCAAACGGTGCGCGATTGGACACCGGCGTCGGCGCGTCGAAATCGGCACCCAGTTCGCGGTAGTAAGGTTCGAGCAGATTTTTCCAGTCACGGGCCCGCTGTTCATCAGGTGCCGGTGGCTGGTGGCAGAAGAAATTGACGTTGAACGGCTTGGTGGTGTGCTGGCGAATCGTCTTCAGTTCTTCGCGCAGTTGCTCGCTGCTCAGCATCGCTGCCGGCATTGAACCGAGGCCGCCGGCATTGCACACGGCAATCACCATCGAAGAGTTGGTCGCACCGGCCATCGGGCCCTGGATGATCGGCAGTTCGATACCGAGAAGATCAAGGATGCGGGTGTCTGGCCACTGGCTCATATAGCAATTCTCCGAACGATGAAACGGGCAGGGACGGCACGCGGTTTTTAACAGCAAAACCGGATGCGGGGCCAGTCTGAAATTCTGAACATTACGTGCAGTTTTTTAGCGTCGGTGCAATCCGCCGCCACCGCCAAACGAACGGTTCATCATTTGTGAAGAATGGTTGAAGTTGTGCGTGCGCTGATTGCCGAGACTGCGTGCGGCGGATTCGCGGTTGAGATTCTGCAATTGCGCATTGTTGTTCGCGGGTCTGGTCCGGTTGGCACCGCTGCCGGCCACGGACTGCCAGCCGTTGTCGGTTTTCTTGTAAACGTTGCCGTCGCGCCCGGCATAAACGTTGTCGCCGACCCGCGCAGCGCCGCCGTCGCGGCCATGAATGCCACCGTATTGCGTGGTGTTGCCGGTATTGGGGTTGTAAACGGCGCCGCGATTGGCACTGACGTGAGTGCCGCTGCGGACGTTGCCAGCGCTAACCCGTTCTCCGGCGATGGCGCCGCCGTTCGGGCCGACTGCCACGCCGCTGCGCCCGGCAGCGTAGTTGCCGGTGTAGGCGTTGTGCACCGCGCCACGTTGCCCGGCGGCGGCAATGCCGGTACGCGAGTTGTACGAGGCGCCAACTTGGCCGGCCCAGCGATTGCCGGTCCAGGCGTTGTAACCGGCGCCATAACGGCTGACCGTCGCGCGATCACCCCACTGATGATAAAGATTGCCGGTGGTTCCGGCCCAGCCACCCGGGCCCCAGGCCACCGCGCCGCCGCGATAACCGTAAGCGGCGCCACCCCAGGCCAGCGGCGCCGGGTACAGACGCGGACCCCACGCGTAGCCCCAGCCGTAATTTCCCCACCACGGATAGGCGCCCCAGCCCCAGCCCATGGCGACGGTGTTGCCGCCCCAGCTCCAGCCGAATCCGAAGCCGAAGGTCCAGCCAGTCCACGGCGTGTAACGAATCGCGACGCCGAAACCATAGGTCACCGGCGGCCCGTACCAGACGCTACCGACCCACGGCGTATACGGATAACCGGTGCCGTACACCACAACGCCAGTCGCCGGGTCCAGCGTCGAGCCTTGATAGCCCGGCGTGTAGCCGACCACCACGGTATCGCCGCTGGATTCGTAAACCTTCACGTACGTGAGGTAGTGCATCGGCGAGCTGGGCGGAATCGAATAAATCACCGCTGGCACTGAAGTGGCCACGCTCCACGGTCCGTTCAGCGAGGTGGCGCTGAACCAGATGCCGTTCTCCACCGCCCACCAACTGTCGTTGTCGACGCGAATAATCGGAGTGGCGCTGTTGACCACGTATTGCAGCGGCGTATTGCTGATCGCTTTGAGCTGCGGCTCGCCGTCAAATTGCGGCGCCGTCATCTTCACCGCGCTCTTGTTGATCGCCGAGGTCTGCGGGATGGTCGCCGCAATGGCCGCCTCCTGTGCCTGTGGCGTGCCGGCTACCGAGGCCTTGACGTTCTCTTTGGCGCTGTCGTCAGGAATATTGGCAAAGTCGGCCGGCAGCTTGTCTGCCGGGACAAAGGTCCATGGCCCGCTCATGTCGCTGGCGCGGAACCAGCGTCCGGAGATCAGTACGTAACTGTTCTGGTCGCCGATTTCCTTGAAGATGTGCCCGGTGGTGTTGCTCACGTACAACAGGCTGGTGCCCTGAATCGGTTGCCATTGCGCGGCGCCGTCGGTCACCAACAGTTCCGTTGGCGTGGTGGCGATGAAGATTTTCGGCTGCGGCGGCTTGGCCAGGCTGGGAATCTTGTCCTTCGGATCGCTTTGCCCGGTGAGCAGGTCCACCTTGCGACTCTTGATCGCCGCCTGTTTGGCTTTTTCCAGACTGGCCGGCGGCGCAGCAAGGCGCGTGTAATCGCCGGCCAATTGATCGGCAACCATCCAGCCGTCGAATACGTGCAGGTAATGTCTGCCTTGGGCATCCTTGAGCAGCAGTGGGCGCGTGTTGATCACCCGTTGCAGCTCCGTTCCTTCAACCGGCCGATAAGCCGCCTCGCCGTCGATGTATACGAGAATTGCCGGGCTGTCCGAGCTGATAATGGTCGGCGGCGTGTTTTCCAGCGGTGCACCGTCGGCTTTCTGTTCGGCGTTGAGCACGCCAACCGCCGCTTCCAGTTGATCGAGGGAGATGGTTTTCTTGCGGCTCTCGGCATCTTTTTTCAGGATGGCGAGCCACGTGTCGGCCTGTTTCGCGTCGGCGGGGAAATCCGCCTTGATGATCTGGTACTGATCGAGCGCGACCCAGCGAGTGGCCTTGTCGACGAGGGTGTGAGCGCTGAACTGGACGATGCCGTAGGTGGACTTGCCATCGGCAGCCGTGGCTTCGACCGCCGCGCGGGCATTGAGCGTATAGCCGTCCCAACTGTCGAGCTGCGGTTGATACACCGTCAGCTTGCTCTTGCCGCTGCTGATCACCTGCGGCCATGTCGGCTCGCTTGGCGCCGCGTTCGGCTTTGCCGCCGGTGCGGCTGCCCAGGCATTGCCAAGTGTCAGCAGACATAGCATCAGCAGCGAGGGTAAAGCGCTCAGGAAAGGCATCGTCAGCTCCATCGACACACCAGTTTGCAAGGCGCAACCGGGAAAACACAACCGTCGAAAAAGCATAGCCGCCTGCCGGGGATTTACCCGGCTGATCGAGCCGTTAGCGCAAAGTCGAGTGTGGCAATGTGTTGCGATGTGCTATTTCAAGGCATGCTTGTTTCAAATCATTTTCGAGAGACCGTCATGTTCAACGCCATCCTGATCGACAAAGATGACAGCGGTTATCGCGCCAATCTGCAGCAAATCGATGAGCAGCAACTGCCCGAAGGCAATGTCAGCGTGAACGTCGCGTACAGCACCCTGAATTTCAAAGACGGCCTGGCGATTACCGGCAGCAGCCCAGTGGTGCGCAAGTTTCCCATGGTGCCGGGGATCGATCTGGCGGGGACTGTCGAGTCCAGTTCGCATGGGGATTTCAAGGCGGGCGATCGGGTGCTGCTCAACGGTTGGGGCGTCGGTGAAAGCCACTGGGGCGGGCTGGCGCAAAAGGCTCGGCTCAACGGTGACTGGCTGATTCCACTGCCCGAAGCTTTCACCCCGGCGCAAGCCATGGCCATCGGCACCGCCGGCTACACGGCGATGCTGTGCATTCTGGCGCTGGAGCGCCATGGCGTGACGCCGGATCACGGCGAAGTGCTGGTCACCGGCGCCAATGGCGGGGTCGGCAGCTTTGCCATTGCCTTGCTCAGCAAGTTGGGATACCGCGTGGTGGCATCCACCGGCCGCGTGTCCGAGCATGAATACCTGGAGCAATTGGGCGCTGCCGAAATCATTGATCGCGCCACCTTGTCCGAACCGGGCAAGCCGTTGGCTAAAGAGCGTTGGGCGGCGGTGGTCGACTCTGTCGGAAGCCATACATTGGCCAACGCTTGCGCCAGCACGCGTTCGGAAGGCGTGGTTGCGGCATGCGGGTTGGCGCAAGGCATGGACTTTCCGGCCTCGGTAGCGCCGTTCATTCTGCGCGGCGTGACGCTGGCTGGAATCAACAGCGTGACCCAGCCCAAAGCACGCCGTATCGAGGCCTGGGACCGACTGGCCAAGGATCTGGATTTCTCCTTATTGCAGCTGATCAGTCACGAAATCAGTTTGAGCGAAGCCCTTGAGGCTGCGCCCAAACTGCTTGCCGGGCAACTGCGGGGCAGGGTGGTGGTCGACGTCAATCGTTGAGTTCGCGCTCAAGCAGTTGGCGTTTGCGCTCGACGCCCCAGCGGTAGCCGGAAAGGTTGCCATCGCTGCGGACCACGCGGTGGCAGGGAATCGCCACCGCCAGGCGGTTGGCCCCGCAAGCCTGGGCCACCGCACGCATCGAAGTCGGCGCGCCGATACGTTGCGCGATTTCGGCATAACTGGCGGTGCTGCCTGCGGGAATCTCCCGCAGCGCCTGCCAGACGCGCTCCTGAAACGCGGTGCCGCGTATATCCAGCGGCAAGTTCAGGCCTTTCGCCGGTGCTTCGACAAAGCCGACGACGCTGGCGATCAACTGTTCAAATTCGCTGTCGGCGCCGATCAGGTTGGCCTTGCGAAACTGATCCTGCAGGTTGCAGACCAACTGATGCGGATCGTCGCCGAGCAGAATCGCGCAGATCCCACGTTCGCTTTGCGCCACCAGAATTGCCCCAAGCGAGCATTGGCCAACGGCAAAGCGAATGTCGTTGTTCTGCCCGGCAGCGCGATAGTCGGTGGGTTTCATGCCCAGCAGTTGATCGGCTGATTCGTAGAAACGGCTGTTGGAATTGAAGCCGGCGTCGTACAGCGCGTCGGTCACCGAGCCGCCGTCGGCCAAGCGCGCACGTAGTCTGCGTGAGCGATGCGCCGTGGCGTAAGCCTTGGGCGTCAGGCCGGTCGCGGCTTTGAATACTCGATGAAAATGGAAAGGGCTAAGGCCGGCGCTGGCGGCGAGGCTGTCGAGCGCGGGCAACGTCTCGGACGCTTCGATTTGCCGGCAGGCCGCTGCGATGATCGCCGCGTGCTGCGCGTCATTCTGGTCCTTGCTGGCGCGTTTGCTTGCCCGGTATCCCGCTGCTTCGGCCATTTCGGCTGTTTCGAAAAATATGACGTTCTGCGGTTTCGGCAAACGCGCAAGGCTGCTCGGTCGGCAATAAACGCCGGTGGTTTTTACTGCGTAGACAAACTGCCCGTCCGCACGCGGATCGCGCGCCACCACGGCGGCCCAGCGTGGATCGTCTTCAGTTCTGATCGTCTTCGAAAGCGTGTCCATGAGAGGGAATCCGTTGACCTGTTTGAGTCAGGTTAACCAGCATCGTAACCCGCGACACTCCGCGCCTTGCGGTCAAACTTTTACTGATCGCCAGCAACGCGGAAGGTGATGTTGATGCGCCGTTCGCCCAAGAGCGGGTGATGGCCGGGTTTGATTGGCAGTACGCCGTGATAACGCAGGCGATCCACACCACCCCAGACCACCATGTCGCCGTGCAGCAGCGGGATGCGCTGGGTTTTATCGCTGCGTTCGAAGCCGCCGAACAGAAACATCGCCGGCAACCCCAGCGACAACGAAACGATGGGCGCGGCGTAGCCCTTTTCGTCCTTGTCCTGATGCAGCGACATCTTGGCGCCGGGGACGTATTGGTTGATCAGGCAGGAGTCGGCATGAAAATCCATGAAGCCGGCGCGTTCCGCCGCCTCGTGCGCCAGATCGGCAAACACCGCCGGCATCGACGGCCACGGCAAGCCGCTGAGTGGATCGACGCTGGAATAGCGGTAACCGCTGCGATCAGTGATCCAGCCCAACTGCCCGCAGCTGCTGGTGCCAACCGACATGCTGAAACCGCCGGGCGTGACCATGTGGCGTAGCGGGGCGGCGGCAAGAATGGCTTCGAGCTCGGTCAGCAGTTGCTCGACCTGCGGCAAGGCGAATCCGCGCAGCACCCACGATTGTTCGCCGATCTGCTCGGCGCGGGCTTGCTGTACGGGTTCGTTGTCGGCGAACAGGTCAAACGTGGTCGGTTGCATGATTCGGTTACAGCGCTTTGCTGACCTTGATGTCACTGAGTTCTTCGTCAGCGTGCATTTTCTTCAGCGCCGCTTTCGCTTCCTCGTCAGTGCCGGTTTCCAGTTCGGCGAACTCGAAACGCTGTTCACCGTCCAGTTTGTACTTGATCACGTATTTGGTTTTTTGCGCCACGGTCATGTTTCCCTTTCAGAATAGGCTGTGCGTCTCAGCTCAGTTTAGTGCTGGAGCGACGGATGATCTTGATCGAGTGGGTCAGCGTCGGCTTGCGAGTCACGCTGATTGCGCGGCGGTTGACGGTGTCGATGGTGATGTTCCAGAAGCCGGTGCTCGGTGCCGTGATGCGTGCCGGAAACGTGTCGAACGCGCCACCGTGGTAAGTGTGACGGCCGCCGTTTTTGAAGCTGCGGAAGTTGGCGTCGTTCATCAAACGGATGTTGCACATCTGCGAGCATTGGATGACGACGATGTCGTCTTCGTTGAGGTGCTCGCGCTGGTGAATGAATTTCATGGCGCCTCCAGAAGGGCTTTTTCTACTAAATCAAAACGATAGCTTGTCGATGGGCGCAGTTTATCAGCCCGCACGGGTTATTATCTGGCCGTCGGGCGTTGCTTTGACAAATTTTGAACAGAACTTCGCCATGGCAGGCGGGTTAAATGCACAAGGCCCCGGAGAAAAGCGGCATTTGTGCTGTCGGACGGTCTTTAACGGAGGATTCATATGAAGTGGGGTGTGGTGTGTGTGCCGTTGATTCTGGCGATGGCCGGTTGTGCGAATGTTTCCGAAATCAATGAAACGCTGCCAACCATGAGCGTGATTTCCGGCAAAAAGCCCCAGGAGTATGCGCAATGCCTGACCGACAAGCTCGCTGACAGTCGCGGCGCGTTGCAGGTGCAGCCGCAGAAGGACGGAGTACGAGTCATCGTCCCGGGCAAGCTTTCTTCAGGCCCGGCAGCCGTGTTTGATATCGAAGATCGCGCCGGCGGCAGCAGCATCAAGCTGCATGAGCGCATGTCCAACGTGCCGGTTCGCCCTCGCGATGTACAGAAAGCCGCGAACGCCTGTATTTCCGGCTGATAGACTAGCGAACATCAGCACCCGATGCCGTCACAGTCCTGCTGTGGCGGCATTGTCATTTATGGAGTCGCGATGAAGCGAGAGCACGTGCGGGAGCGCCACGCAGAGGGCCTTATCTCTGCCACCCATGTCATCCAGAACCCGGCGAATCCCGGTGAATGGATCGTGTTTTTCAAGAAGAGTGCAGGTCGCAGCTACTTTTTGGTGGATGACAATGACGAAGTCGAGTCCTTCAATCGGCTCGATGATCTGATCGAGGTCGTCCGTGGCCTCGGGATCAAGTTCGCCGAAATCCACATGTAAGGCTTACTTGCAGACGACCACGACGTTGCGGGTCTTGTAATTGCCAACGTCAACGCCCAGGGTTTTGTCATCTTCCTTGGGCGCCGGCGTGCCATCGGTGCCGACGATGCGATAACCGGTGCCAGCGCAGGAGGCATCGGCCTTTTCGTAGCACATGGCCCATGAGTTGGCTTCGCCGGAACAATCGATGCTCAGGCCCTGTTCGCCATTGTTCAGATAGGTGGGCTGCGAAGTGGCACAGCCGCTCAGTACCAATACCGCGAAAAGCGGCTGCAGTTTGTTCAGGTTCATGGTTGCGTGGTCTTCAAGTGGGGGGGACTGCATGCTCTGACAGCGCTGCGATGAAAAGGTTATAGCGATTGGCCACTTGTTTGCCAACAAGGCACAAAAAAGCCCTGCATGCTGGCAGGGCTTGGCGCAAGTGCGGGCAGGATCAGTCCTGATCTTTGCCACGGCGCTTGGAAGAAGCAGGTGTATCGGTGAACACCGAGGCTACATCCGTCGCCATCTGCTCGCTGTCGAAAGGTCCGGCGATGTGTTCGCCGTTGGTGGTGGTCAGCGTCCACTTGCCGTCTTTCTTGTCGATCACATACCCGTTGATGATTTTTACCGCAGCCATCTGGTCATTCTCGTTCGCTGGTTCAAAGGCGCCATGATAGCGGCAAATGCTCGCATTGGGGGCTGATAAGCGTATGGTGATCCTGTTTGCCCGGATCTTGAGCTACGCTGATTCCGCCGCTGAAATACCCGGATGGAACTATCCGCGCGAATATTTCTCTATGTTGGCATCGGTTAGCCAGCGCGGGGCATTGTAAGGCGCACGCCGCCTGATTAGACTGCCCCGAAACTCGTACACACAGCCTTTTCAAGGACTTATATGATCAAGAAATGCTTGTTTCCAGCAGCCGGTTACGGCACTCGCTTCCTCCCAGCGACCAAAGCCATGCCTAAAGAAATGCTGCCGGTGGTAAACAAGCCACTGATCCAGTACGGCGTTGAAGAAGCACTGGACGCGGGCCTGACTGAGATTTCCATCGTCACCGGCCGTGGCAAGCGTGCTCTGGAAGACCACTTCGACATCAGTTACGAGCTGGAAAACCAGATCAAGGGCACCGACAAGGAAAAGTACCTGGTCGGCATCCGCAAGCTGTTGGACGAGTGCTCGTTCTCCTACACCCGTCAGACCGAAATGAAAGGTCTGGGCCACGCGATCCTCACTGGCCGCCCGCTGATCGGTGACGAACCGTTCGCCGTGGTTCTGGCGGACGACCTGTGCGTCAACATCGACGGCGACGGCGTGCTGACCCAGATGGTCAAGCTGTACAAGCAGTTCCGTTGCTCGATCGTCGCCATTCAGGAAGTCGATCCGCAGGAAACCAACAAGTACGGCGTAATCGCTGGCGAAATGATCCGCGACGACATCTACCGCGTACACAGCATGGTAGAGAAGCCAAAGCCGGAAGACGCTCCGTCGAACCTGGCCATCATTGGTCGCTACATCCTGACCCCGGACATCTTCGACCTGATCGAACAGACCGAGCCAGGCAAGGGCGGTGAAATCCAGATCACCGACGCCCTGATGAAGCAGGCCCAGAACGGCTGCGTGATGGCCTACAAGTTCAAGGGCAAGCGTTTCGACTGCGGTGGCGCTGAAGGCTACATCGACGCGACCAACTTCTGCTTCGAAAACTTCTACAAGACTGGCAAAGCTTACTGATAGCGTTTGCCTCGTCTGCAAAAGAAAGCCACCTCCGGGTGGCTTTTTCATTTTCCGCCCTTATATGGATGGCAGTGCTTGCCCAATGGATGACTGCGGGTATGCTGATGGCCTGCCGAGGAGATAGAAATGGCCTACGATTTTGACCTTTATGTGATTGGTGCCGGTTCCGGCGGTGTGCGAGCTGCGCGGTTTGCCGCCGGCTTCGAGGCGAAAGTGGCGGTGGCCGAGAGCCGTTACCTGGGTGGCACCTGTGTCAACGTCGGTTGCGTGCCGAAAAAGCTGCTGGTCTACGGCGCGCACTTTGCCGAGGACTTCGAGCAGGCGTCCGGTTTTGGCTGGAACCTGGGCGAGGCCAACTTCGACTGGGCCACGCTGATCGCCAACAAGGATCGCGAGATCAATCGCCTCAACGGCATTTATCGCAATCTGCTGGTCAACAGCGGCGTGACCCTGCACGAGGCGCACGCGAAAATCGTTGGGCCGCACGAGGTTGAGGTCAACGGCGAACGCTACACCGCCAAGAATATCCTGATCGCGACTGGCGGCTGGCCGCAGATCCCTGAAATCCCGGGGCACGAGCACGCGATCGGTTCGAACGAGGCGTTCTTCCTCAAAGAGCTGCCCAAGCGTGTGCTGGTGGTGGGTGGCGGTTATATCGCCGTCGAGTTTGCTGGGATTTTCCATGGTCTCGGCGCCAACACCACGCTGCTGTATCGCGGTGATCTGTTCCTGCGTGGTTTCGATGGGGCGGTGCGCAAGCACCTGCAAGAAGAATTGACCAAGCGCGGCCTCGATCTGCAATTCAATGCCGACATCGCACGCATCGACAAACAGGCCGACGGTAGCTTGAAAGCGACGCTCAAGGATGGTCGTGTACTCGAAGCTGATTGCGTGTTCTACGCCACCGGTCGGCGTCCGATGCTGGACAATCTGGGCCTGGAAAATACCGATGTTCAGCTCGATGATAAGGGCTTCATCAAAGTCGACGACGAGTATCAAACCACCGAGCCGTCGATTCTGGCGCTGGGCGACGTCATTGGTCGCGTGCAGCTGACACCGGTCGCGCTAGCCGAAGGCATGGCTGTGGCGCGGCGTCTGTTCAAGCCGGAGCAATACCGCCCGGTGGACTACAAGATGATCCCGACCGCCGTGTTCAGCCTGCCGAACATCGGCACAGTCGGTTTGAGCGAAGAAGAAGCGCGCGAATGTGGCCACGAAGTGGTGATCTTCGAAAGCCGCTTCCGCCCGATGAAGCTGACCCTGACTGACTGTCAGGAGAAAACCCTGATGAAGCTGGTGGTCGACGCCAAGACCGACAAGGTGCTTGGCTGCCACATGGTCGGCCCGGACGCTGGCGAGATCGTGCAAGGTCTGGCGATCGCCTTGAAAGCCGGCGCGACCAAGCGCGACTTCGACGACACCATCGGGGTGCACCCGACGGCTGCCGAAGAGTTTGTGACCATGCGCACGCCGGTCAGCGCTTAAGCGTCCTTCGCTTTGGTCGAATCTGGCGCTGCCGCAACGGCAGCCGCCAGACGCTGGCTGTCCTCAAGGCTCGCCTGTGCTTTGAGCAATTCCTTTTCCAGTGACTGATTGAGCTGCGTCTGCTCGTCTACGCTCTGCTTGAGTGCCTGACTTTCCAGCGTCGCGACGCGCAGACGTTCCTGGAGGAGGGTGCGCTCGCTGTCCATGCGCGTCGCCTGCTCGAGCAATTGATCCTGCCGCTGATTGCTCTGCTTGAGCTGATCCTGCACCAGATTCAGCTCGCGCTGGGTGCCACGGTTTTCGGTAAGCAGGCGTTCGTTGTCGCGGTGCAACTGTGTGATCTCATCCTGACGCACCAATGCACTCTGCTGGGCTTGACGCAGTTCGGCCTGGATCTGCTGGATTTGCCCTTCGTGGCGGGCCTGTTCCTGCTCGCGCTGTTCCTTGGTGGCGTTACGGTAATGCTCCAGCGCATCGCGGGCGTGCAGGTGTTTTTCTTCCAGCGAGCGGATCTGTTCGTCCTTGTCCTGCAAGCGCAATTCAAAATCGGCCAATGCCTGGTTGAGGCCGGCATTGCGCGTCTGTTCGGTCTGCAGCATCGAGCGGGTGTT
Organism: Pseudomonas sp. RG1; assembly: GCF_025910115.1. NCBI lineage: Bacteria > Pseudomonadati > Pseudomonadota > Gammaproteobacteria > Pseudomonadales > Pseudomonadaceae > Pseudomonas > Pseudomonas sp. RG1. Next base: position 19,957 of record NZ_JAPCIK010000028.1, on the reverse strand, counting down.
GCTCAGCGCTTCGGATTCGCGTTGCAGGGCGGCGCCCTGAATGTCGTGGTCGTGTTCGAGTTTTTCCAGCGCCTGGCGAACCTGTTTCAGCTCGGCTTCCAGTGCTTCGCGTTGCTCCTCGAACTGTTCGCGGGCTTGCTCGATGGGCTCCTGAGCCTGTTCTTTCAGGCGCTGGGCGAGGCGAGAAACCAGAGCGGTCAGTTCGTCATCGATCGGCTCTGCTGACGCTTCTATTGGTTGGGCGCCGTCATCCAGTTCTTTCAGATAGCGATGGATCGTGGTTTTCGAGCCGGTGTTGCCCATTTCGATGCGTACTGCATCGATGCTTGGGTGTTCGCCGCGAGCCAGGATCGCTGTGCGTGCGATTTGCACCAGTGCTTTGGTAATGCCGCCACGGGCCATGTGAACTCCTACGGTTACGTACTGTGGTACATGCCACTAAAGTACGCAGTGTACCATGCTAAAAATATAGGTAAACATTTGAAATAAAACAGGCGGGATATACTGGTATTACCCAATGTCAGGCGGCAAAATGCGCAACTGCATGAGTGAACCCGTACGCCATCGAGAAAACTGCCATGAGCGACATCGATCGATATCTGCAAGCCGCCACCCGGGACAACACCCGCCGCAGCTATCGCATGGCCATTGAGCACTTCGAGGTAACGTGGGGCGGATTTCTCCCGGCTACTGCCGACAGCGTTGCGCGCTATCTGGTGGAGCACGCTGGCGTGCTGTCGATCAACACTCTGAAGCTGCGTCTGTCGGCACTGGCGCAGTGGCACAACAGTCAGGGTTTTGCCGATCCGACAAAGGCGCCAGTGGTGCGCAAGGTGTTCAAGGGCATTCGTGCTCTGCATCCGGCACAGGAAAAACAGGCCGAGCCGTTGCAACTGCAGGATTTGCAACGCGTGATCGATTGGTTGGAGCAGGAAGCGCACACCGCGCGGCAAGAACAGGATCGCCCGACCTTGCTCAAGGCTTATCGGGACCGCGCGCTGATTTTGCTGGGCTTCTGGCGCGGCTTTCGCAGCGATGAGTTATGTCGTTTGCAGATCGAGCATGTGCAGGCGAGTGCTGGCAAGGGCATCACTTTGTATTTGCCGCGCAGCAAGGGCGACCGGGAAAACCTCGGGCAGACCTATCAGGCCCCGGCGCTGCTCAAGCTGTGTCCGGTGCAGGCTTACATCGACTGGATCACGGAGGCGGCGCTGGTACGCGGCGCGGTATTCCGCAGCATTGATCGTTGGGGCAATCTGAGCGAGGAGGGCTTGCACGCCAACAGCATCATTCCCTTGTTGCGCCAGGCGTTGCAGCGCGCCGGGATTGCCGCCGCGAACTACACCAGTCATTCGCTGCGGCGTGGCTTTGCCACTTGGGCGCATCAAAGCGGCTGGGATCTTAAATCGCTGATGAGTTACGTCGGCTGGAAAGACATGAAATCCGCCATGCGCTATGTTGAGGTCAGCCCATTCCAGGGAATGGCTCGGATTATGGATAAACCGGATCAACCGTAGAGATCGTTTTCTTCTATTAATACAGCCAGCTAATAGCGAAAACAAATCAGCAGTATCAGGTTTGCCAATGAGCCTTCCGTCGAGTGAGTGGGTAGGATTCACCCATCAACTTCATAACCCCTGACGGAGAGTCATCGATGCCTATCATCAACAGCCAAGTAAAACCGTTCAAAGCTACCGCGTTCAAAAACGGCGACTTCGTTCAAGTCTCGGATGCTGACTTGAAAGGCAAGTGGTCCGTTGTGTTCTTCTACCCAGCCGACTTCACCTTTGTGTGCCCAACCGAGCTGGAAGACCTGGCCGATAACTACGCTGAGTTCAAGAAGCTGGGCGTGGAAATCTACAGCGTTTCGACCGACACCCACTTTGCTCACGCTGCCTGGCACAACACTTCGCCAGCCATCGGCAAAATCGAATACACCATGATCGGCGACCCGACCCACGTCATCTCGCGCAACTTCGACGTGCTGATCGAAGAAGCTGGTCTGGCTGACCGTGGTACCTTCGTGATCAACCCTGAAGGCCAGATCAAAATCGTTGAACTGAACGATGGCGGCGTTGGCCGTGACGCTTCCGAGCTGCTGCGCAAGATCAAGGCTGCTCAGTACGTCGCTGCACACCCAGGCGAAGTTTGCCCGGCCAAGTGGAAAGAAGGCGAGGCCACTCTGGCTCCGTCGCTGGACCTGGTCGGCAAGATCTAAGTCTGTGACATGCAACGCAGGGCGGCACGCCGCACCTTCTTAAGTTAGCTGCACCGCCCAATAAAAATGCCCGGGCGAGATTCGCTCGGGCTTTTTTTCGCCTCAAATAAAGGAAATCGCCCGTATGTTGGACGCCAATCTTAAAGCCCAGTTGAAATCGTACCTGGAACGGGTCACCCAACCGATCGAGATCGTTGCATCCCTCGACGACGGTGCGAAATCCCGTGAAATGCTGGACCTGCTGAAAGACGTTGCCAGTCTTTCGAGCCTAATTACCCTGATCGACAGCGGTGACGATGCCCGCAAGCCATCGTTCTCGATCAATCGCCCTGGAGCCGACATCAGCCTGCGTTTCGCCGGCATTCCAATGGGCCACGAATTCACCTCGCTGGTGTTGGCGCTGCTGCAAGTCGGTGGCCACCCGTCGAAGGCCAGCGTTGAAGTCATCGAGCAGATTCGCTCGCTCAAAGGCGAGTTCAGCTTCGAGACTTACTTCTCGCTGTCTTGCCAGAATTGCCCGGACGTCGTCCAGGCGCTGAACCTGATGGCCGTGCTCAACCCGAACATCCGCCACGTCGCCATCGACGGCGCGCTGTTCCAGGACGAAGTCAACGATCGCAAGATCATGGCCGTGCCGAGCATCTACCTCAACGGCGAAAACTTCGGCCAGGGCCGCATGGGCCTGGAGGAAATCCTCGCCAAACTCGACACCGGCGCGATTGAGCGTCAGGCCGAGAAAATCAGCGCCAAGGAAGCCTTTGACGTGCTGGTCGTCGGCGGTGGCCCGGCCGGTGCCTCGGCGGCTATTTATGCCGCACGTAAAGGCATCCGCACCGGTGTCGCGGCTGAGCGTTTCGGCGGTCAGGTGCTCGATACCATGGCCATCGAGAACTTCATTTCCGTGCAGGAAACCGAAGGGCCGAAACTGGCCACGGCGCTGGAAGAACACGTCAAGCAGTACGACGTCGACATCATGAACCTGCAACGCGCCGACAAGCTGATCCCGGGCAAGAATGGCGAGTTGCACGAAGTCCACTTCGCCAGTGGCGCAACTCTGAAAGCCAAAAGCGTGATCCTGGCGACCGGCGCACGCTGGCGCGAAATGAACGTTCCGGGTGAGCAGGAATACCGCAATAAAGGCGTGGCGTACTGCCCGCACTGCGACGGTCCGCTGTTCAAAGGCAAGCGCGTAGCGGTGATCGGCGGCGGTAACTCCGGCGTTGAAGCGGCCATCGATCTGGCCGGTATCGTGTCGCACGTAACGCTGCTGGAATTCGACGTACAACTGCGCGCCGATGCCGTGCTGCAACGCAAGCTGCACAGCCTGCCGAACGTCACCGTGATCACCAGTGCGCAAACCACTGAAGTCACCGGCAATGGCGAGAAGGTGAACGGTCTGCGTTACAAGGATCGCACCACAGATGAGCTGCGCACGGTTGAGCTGGAAGGCATCTTCGTGCAGATCGGTCTGCTGCCGAACACCGATTGGCTGAAGGGCACCATCGAGCTGTCGCCGCGTGGCGAGATCATTGTCGATAATCGTGGCGAGACTTCGATCTCGGGGATTTTCGCAGCGGGTGACGTGACGACGGTGCCGTACAAGCAGATCGTGATCGCAGTGGGCGAGGGCGCCAAGGCTTCTCTGAGCGCGTTCGATCACTTGATCCGGACTTCGGCCCCGGCGTAACTGCCAGGTCGAATACGAAAAAACCCATGAGCGATCATGGGTTTTTTATTGCGCGTGGAAAGCCACCCCTCACCCCAACCCTCTCCCGAGGGAGAGGGAGCCGACCGAGGTGTCTGAAGTCATCCATCGACCTGAGAGAGCCGGTCGATTATGGATTCACCGCCAATCGTTCAAGTCGGCGTAATTCTCCAACATCCCGCAATCAGTCCCCTCTCCCTCTGGGAGAGGGCTAGGGTGAGGGGCTTTCAGCTTTTACAGCGGCGCAGGCTGAATGATTTCAACCCAGTAACCATCCGGATCCTTGATAAATGCCAGGCTCTTCATCCGGCCATCGGTCAGACGCTTCTGGAAATCGCAACCCAGCTCTTCAAAGCGTGCACACGCTGCGACGATGTCCGGCACCGAAATGCAAATGTGACCAAAGCCACGCGGGTCGGTGTTGCCGTTGTGATAGGCGAAGTCGGCATCGTTTTCGGTGCCGTGGTTGTGGGTCAATTCCAGAATGCCTGGAATCGATTTCATCCATTCGGTACGCGCAGCGTCGTCGGACGGGATCTGTGATTTATCGACCAGCGCGAGGAAGTACAGGCTGAACTCGGCTTCCGGGAAATCACGCTTCTCGACCAGCGAGAAACCCAGTACGCGGGTGTAGAAATCCAGCGACTTGGTGATGTCCTTCACGCGCAGCATGGTGTGGTTGAACACGAAGTTGCGGGTTGCGCTGTCTGGCGTGGCAGTCACGCCGGGGAAAGTGTTCAGTTCGTTGAGGCTCATGGGCCCTCCAATAACAATGGGCGAGTGAATGGGCGCAATGATACGCATGCCGGCCGGCATCGCCAAATGCAAGGCGGGCTTGCCCTGCGCGAAGGCGGGGCTCAGACTTTGCTTTCTATCCATGAGTGCGTCCGGCAATGATCCGACTGTTGAAATCCGTGTTTGTTTTTTTTGCTTTGTCGTCGGCTGTGGTTTTACCCGTAATGGCCGAACCAAGTATCACTTGGCCGACGGGCTGGGAGGTTGAAGCATTGCCGGAAACCGCGCCGCCAGTCTCGCGGCAACGGGCGGTGAAGCTCGATGCTGATGGCAATCAGGTGATGGTGATGGAGTTGACGATGACGCAAGTGGAGGCGGGGCATCAGGTCAATTTGCAAGGCGTGCTGCTGGAAATGCGCAAATCAATCCAGAAGGATTTCTTCCGCAGTGGTTATCAGAGCGTCTGCAACAGAATTCATCCGGCTGCGCTCGGCTCATTGTCCGGGCTGGAGACGACCTGCACGGTCACCGAGAACGGTCGACACGTATTATCACAAACGTTGGTGGCAGCTGTGGAAACAGACAAGGCTTACGTACTTTCATATGCCGGACAGGCCGAGGTTTATAAGGCGAGCGTCGACGATATAGAAGCGGCGCGCAACAGCCTGAAATTATAAACGTTCGTACTAACTCGCAGCAGTCCGCTTACCGGAAAGGATTAAGCACATAGTTTGATCAAGCGCTCGAGGTAACATCGCGCAGCAAAATGTTTAGCCTGATGATTCAGAAGCGTTACACAAATTTCCAACTTGTTCGATGAAAATCATTTCATTTGTTAGATATTGTCAATAAAAAAGCCCTGCATCAGGCAGGGCTTTTTGTTGGCGTCAGATTAACCGCGCAACCATGAATCCACAGTGGCTGCACCGTACTGCTCTTTCCAGGCTTTCAGACCGCGATGGTTGCCGCCCTTGGTTTCGATCAGCTCGCCAGTGTGCGGGTTCTGATAAACCTTGACCACCCGGGCGCGGCGGGTCTTGGGCGCTGCGGACTGCTGCAGGCCTGACTTTGCCGGGTTTGGATCAAGGATGGCGATGATGTCTTTCAGGCCTTTGCCATAGGTTTTCATCAGTCCCTGGAGCTTTTCTTCGAATTCGATTTCTTTCTTCAGCCCGGCATCGTTCTTCAGCGATTCCAGCTGTTTGAGCTGTTCCTGAAGGGCCTTTTCAGCTGCGCGAAATTCAGCGAGTCTGGACAATATCTTTACTCCAATAGTGTGTTTGGCTGATACCAACCGCAAACAAAGCTATAAGCCAAGAGCCTGGAAGCGACTCGGTGATAATTGGCTCACCTGCCAGTCTGGCTCAGGTTGAAAAAATTGTAGTAGTTAATGCGACAAGAGTAAATCCTGATGTTGTCGCCATGTAACAACAATGACTTTTTGTATCAATTTGGTGCGGTTGTTCGGCGGGCAGTGTCGGCGATTTAATGATGAGTTAATGCTTCGAGGAAATCAGCGCCAGGCATCGGTCTACCGTACAAATAGCCCTGCAAAAAGTTAACGTTATGCTCGGTCAGGTAATCAGCCTGGGCCTGAGTTTCGACACCTTCGGCAACAATGCCCAAGTCCAGTTTGGCCGACAGTTCAATGATGGAGTCGAGAATATGCCTCGATAACGCGTCTACACCGATCATGGCCACGAAGCTCTGATCGATCTTTAGAAAGTCGACGTTGAAGGTGCGCAGATAACCAAGGCTCGAGTGCCCGGTACCAAAGTCGTCGATCGCGATTTTTACTCCCAGTGCATGCAATTGCTCAAACAGCTTAAGCGTGATGTCGCTCGGCTCGATCAGTTCGCGCTCCGTCAATTCCAGCACCAGTTCGACGCTGCCGGGCGCAAACGCCGCCAAGAGGTCACGACAATCTTCGACCAGCTCCAGATCCTGGCAGTGGCTGGCGCTGATGTTGATGCCGATATGGAAAGGCTTGGCGAAGTTCACAGAGTGCGGTCCCAGCAGGGCCGCAGTCTGTTGCATCAGCGCGCGGGTCATCGGCACGATCAGACCTGAGTGCTCGGCAAATGGAATGAACAGATCCGGGCGTACCAGCCCCTCTTTCGGGTGATTCCAGCGCATCAGCACTTCGGCACCCGACCATCGCTTGCTGTCGCCGTGAACCACGGGCTGGAAGTACGGAATGAATTCCCCGGCCTCGAGTGCGCGCATCATTTCGTGGCTGGGCGAGGTCGATCGCTTCTGAACGAAGTGGCCAATGGCACCGGAAATTGCACCGAAGAAAATCAACAGACTGAACAGCGGAGGGTATTCAGCCGCCATGTAACGCCGGACTTCGCCCTTGGGGAAACCCGCCGACACTTTGAAGCCGTAACGCTCGGATTCCAGCAGGCTGTGCGCGACCGGCGGGGCAGGCAGTGATCCCTGATGAACTTTGCCGTCGGCGGACAGCCAGTTATCGCCCACTTGCAACGTCAGTAATGTCTGGCGGCCGATCAGGCGCAGGATGTTGCTCAAGTGATAGCCATCCAGAGTGGTCAATGCGCCACCGCGACCGTCGCTGAGACGGTAGATCAACAATGCCGTATCAGGCGTCACCGGATTGCCGTTCATCAACCACAGTTTGCCTTGATGATAGTCCCCGGCATTGACGGCTTCCTGGAACGCCCCGAAGAGTGAGCTGCAGTAGAGATTGTTGTCCCAGACCAGATTGGTCGAGCGTACGAAGGGGCGGCGGGTCACTTGTTCGCGCAGGGCCAGTTTCACCTCTTCGCAATTTTTCCCGGCAAGCGGCAGCAGGACCCGAGCGGCTTCTGCCGTGTTATCGAGCATCAGATCGAACTGTCGCAGCGCTTGTTCGGCCGTCTCCCCGGCACTTTGCTGCAGTGTGCGTTCTGCCTGCATATAAAGAATCCCACTGCCCAGCACGATCGGCAGCAGACCGCTGAGCACAGTCACGGCGATTCGGGTGCTGCGTTTGCGGCGGGGTCTGCGGGTCAGCGGCATGGCACATCCTGTGGAGTCGAAGTCCGGCCCGATAGACAATTGAGCCAGAGGGGAGAATAGATCGCAGATGGCTATTGCGCCGTACGAAAAAAAGCGGATTTTATACAGAGGGCAGACAGGTCACGTTACGCTGTGTAGAATCGATTTACGCATACAATAATAATCGTCTTCTGGCAGCAGAAGCCTCGCCCGCAAGAGCCTTGGGTCGACAATGAAGATATTCGGGTTCCAACTGATCTACGGAGATTTCCTCGCGCGCAGCGTGCGTGGCATCTCCTGTGCGCCTCCCTCTACATCACTTTCCTGACAAATAACCCTGGTTAATTGATAAGAAATGATGAGGCGTCACCATGGCAGATTTATACGAAAACCCAATGGGCCTGATGGGCTTTGAGTTCATCGAGTTCGCAGCGCCGACTCCCGGCACGCTGGAGCCGATCTTCGAGATCATGGGCTTCACCAAAGTCGCGACCCACCGTTCCAAGAACGTGCACCTCTATCGTCAGGGCGCGATCAATCTGATCCTCAATAACGAACCCAACAGCGTCGCCTCGTACTTCGCCGCCGAACACGGCCCGTCCGTTTGCGGCATGGCGTTTCGCGTCAAGGATTCGCAGAAAGCCTATTCCCGCGCACTCGAACTCGGCGCTCAGCCGATCCACATCGAAACCGGTCCGATGGAGCTTAACCTGCCGGCGATCAAAGGCATCGGCGGCGCGCCACTGTATCTGATCGACCGTTTCGGCGAAGGCAGCTCGATCTACGACATCGACTTCGTGTTCATCGAAGGTGTTGATCGCAACCCGGTTGGCGCCGGCTTGAAGATTATCGATCACCTGACTCACAACGTTTATCGCGGTCGCATGGCCTACTGGGCGAACTTCTACGAGAAGCTGTTCAACTTCCGTGAAATCCGTTACTTCGACATCAAAGGCGAGTATACCGGTCTGACTTCGAAAGCCATGACCGCACCGGATGGCATGATCCGCATCCCGCTCAACGAAGAGTCGTCCAAGGGCGCCGGGCAGATCGAAGAGTTCCTGATGCAGTTCAACGGCGAGGGCATCCAGCACGTTGCGTTCCTCACCGACGACCTGATCAAGACCTGGGATCAGCTGAAGAAAATCGGCATGCGCTTCATGACCGCGCCGCCGGACACCTACTACGAAATGCTTGAAGGTCGCCTGCCGAACCACGGCGAGCCGGTCGATCAGCTGCAATCACGCGGCATCCTGCTCGACGGTGCCTCGGAGCAGGGCGACAAGCGTCTGCTGCTGCAGATCTTCTCGGAAACCCTGATGGGGCCGGTGTTCTTCGAATTCATCCAGCGCAAGGGTGACGACGGTTTCGGCGAGGGCAACTTCAAGGCTCTGTTCGAATCGATCGAGCGTGACCAGGTGCGTCGTGGTGTGCTGACCACCGAGTAATCTCAAATGAAAAAATCCCGGCCTGCAGAAATGCAGGGCCGGGATTTTTTTGCTTCATAAAAAACCTGTGGGAGCGAGCCTGCTCGCGAATGCGGACTTTCATTCAACAGTCATGTTGACTGGTCTGACGACTTCGCGAGCAGGCTCGCTCCCACATTTGTCTTGTGTTGCATTCAAGAGCGGCGTTGGCGCGTCAAGTGTTTGAAGCCCTCGAACACCAGCACCACAACCGCCAGCCAGATCGGGATGTAAGTCAGCCACTCGCCCGACTTGATGCTTTCTCCCAGCAACAACGCCACCGCAAGCAACAACACCGGTTCAACATAACTCAACAAACCAAACAGACTGAACGGCAGCAAGCGGCTGGCGATGATGTACACCACCAGCGCGGAAGCGCTGATCAGGCCGAGCAGCGGAATCAGCCACATCAGTCCAGGATATTGATCGAAAACGGCCAAGCCCTGTTCGCCGCCCTGCACAAACCAGTAAGCGACCGGCAGCATCAGGGTCATGTCGACCCACAGGCCACCGAGGTTGTCGGTTTTCAGGTATTTGCGCAGTACGAAGTACAGCGGATAACCGACCACGACCACCAGCGTCGCCCAGGAAAAACCACCCACCTGATACAACTCGTTCAACACGCCGAGGCTGGCGAAAAATACGGCGATTTTCTGCAGGTAAGACAGGCTCTCGCCATAGGCAATCCGCCCGGTCAGCACCATCGCCAGTGGCAACAAGAAATAACCCAGCGATACATCCAGGCTGTAGTCATTGAGCGGTGCCCACATGAACAGCCACAGTTGAACGCCGAGGAGGGCGGAAGAAACCAGTAGCCCGGCGATCAGCTTCGGCCTGGCTGCCATCAATCGGAACAGCTCCAGCACCCGCCGCCATTCCCCGGAAACCAGCATGAACACGGTCATGCACGGCACGGTCAGGAGCATGCGCCAGCCGAAGATTTCCACGCCGCTCAGAGGTGTCAGCAGCGACGTGTAGTAATACATGACGGCAAACAGCACCGAGGCTGAAACCGATAGAGCGATACCTTTAGACAAACTGTTCTCGCGACGTGATGGTTGAACGGGGCGCGCAGGATACGTGGTTTTTGTGTTGAATATTGAGCGGATGCTCATTATTTCCCACATCCAGGAGCCACAAATCCTGTGGGAGCGAGCCTGGGCGCGAAGCGGCCGGCAGAGTCAGCATAGATGTTGCGTCGACTGGCGCTATGCATGATTGCACCGCTTAAACGCAAAAGATCGCAACCTTCGGCAGTTCCTACAGGGAACGCATTCCACAGTAGCTGCCGAAGGCTGCGATCTTTTGATCTGCGCTTCTGATTAAGCCCGCAACGTCCGCGTCATCCGCAACGCCAGCATACTCCCGCCAACGATCACCGCCGCCAGCACATACAACGCCGCATCCGTCGAGCCAGTGCTGTCCTTGACCCAACCCACCAGATACGGGCTGAGGAACCCGGCCATCTGCCCCATCGAGTTGATCAGCGCCAGACCGCCAGCCGCCGCGCCCGCGCTCAGCATGGCGGTCGGCACCGGCCAGAACATCGGCAGACCAGTCAGTGCGCCCATGGTCGCGATGGTCAGGCCGAGAATCGCAATCGCCGGATTCGCTGCGAAATTCACTGCGATCACCAGACCGACAGCGCCCATCAGCATCGGCACCACCAAGTGCCAGCGGCGCTCCTTGCGCAAGTCCGCCGAGCGGCCGACGACCAGCATGAACACCGCCGCGAGCAGGTACGGAATCGCACTTAGCCAGCCGATCACCAGGTTGTCGCTGAAGCCGAGGTTCTTGATGATCGACGGCAGCCAGAAGTTGATCGCGTACACGCCGCTCTGGATGCAGAAATAGATCAGGCCGAAGGCCCAGATCGCAGGATTCTTGAACACCGCAAGCAGCGAGTCGGTGGCGGTTTTCGGTTTGTTGGCGAGGTCTTCGGCGTGGTCGGCTTCGAGCACCGAACGTTCGGGGGCGGTCAGCCATTTGGCGTTGGCAAAGCTGTCGCTCAACAGGAAATACGCCAGTGCGCCGAGGATCACCGTCGGAATGCCTTGCAGCAGGAACATCCACTGCCAACCGGCCAGGCCGCCTTGGCCGGCGGCGAAGTGGTTGAGGATCCAGCCGGAAAACGGGCTGCCAAGCAGACCGGAGACCGGAATTGCCGACATGAACAACGCCATGATCCGGCCACGGCGGAAGGTCGGGAACCACTGCGAGAGATACAGCACGACGCCCGGGAAGAACCCGGCTTCAGCGGCACCGGTGAAAAAGCGCAGGGTGTAGAACTCGGTCGGGGTGGTGACGAACAACAGACAGGTCGACAGCGTGCCCCAGGTGATCATCATCAAGGCAATCCAGCGCCGTGGGCCGAAACGGGTCAATGCCAGGTTGCTCGGCACGCCGCACAGCACGTAACCGATGAAGAAGATGCCGGCGCCGAGGCCATATACGGTTTCGCTGAATTTCAGTGCGTCGAGCATCTGCAGTTTGGCGAAGCCGACGTTGACCCGGTCGAGGTAGTTGAACAGGTAGCAGATGAAAATGAAGGGAATCAAACGCAGGGTGATGCGTTTGTAGACGGCGTTTTTACCGTCGTCGATGGTCTGGGTAGCTGCGGCGCTCTGCGACATAGCGGCTCTCTCTTTATTATGATTTTTTGCGATGCAAAGGGTAACGTTGATCGCCCTGAGAGTCTCGGCCACCTTTGGCCGGATTGTCTTTGTGCCTGAGCACAGGGTTTGCCGCCAGACCCTGTGCGGCTGAACAACCGTCCGTGCCTGAAATGAAGGATTGCCGCCGCTATGTTCGAACTCGATCACGACCTTGCCCAGGACATCGTCGACCGGGCCATGGCCATTTTGCCGTACAACGTCAACGTGATGGACAGCCAGGGCCTGATCCTCGGCAGCGGTGAACCGGAGCGCATCAACACCCGGCATGAAGGCGCGCAACTGGTGCTGGCCAACGGGCGTGTGGTGGAAATCGATGCGCAGACGGCGGTGCACCTCAAAGGCGTGCAACCGGGCATCAACCTGCCGCTGTTGCTCGATCAGCGCTTGATCGGCGTGCTTGGCATCACTGGCGAGCCGGAGCAATTGCGCACCTACGCCGAGCTGGTGCGCATGACCGCCGAAATGCTCGTAGGCCAGCGCAATCAGCAGGCCGAGCAGCAGTGGCGACGGCAGCGTTGCGATGATCTGCTGGCTTTGCTGTTGAGCGAGGCGGGGGATTCGCCGCGCCTGATCGATGAGGCGCAGCAGCTTGGACTCAAGCCGCAATTGACCCGGGTGCCGTATCTGTTTGAACTGGGGCTTGAGCACGGCCCGGGGCAAACCGTCGAGGCACTGAGTGCGTGGCTGACCTCGCGTTATCCCGACAGCTGGTGCGTGAGTTCGGCGAAGTCTTCGCTGTTGTGGTGTCGCCCGGCGAGCCAGAACGTCGAGCACGATCGACTGCTGGAAAAACTCGACGGCCTCGGCTGGAAGATTTTGCGCATCGCCGTCGGCGGGCAGGCGGATGGCCTGGCCGGGTTGCGCCGCTGTTATCGACGGGTCGGCGACTTGCTGGCGTATGGTCGTGACGTGCTGCCGAATTCGAGACTGCTGACGCTCAATCGTTATCGCTTGCCGGTCATGCTATGGCGACATCGCAACGATGATGCGCTGGACGAACTGCTCAAGCCGCTGCGCAAGGTTATCGCCAAGGACAGCAACGGCCAGTTGCTGGCGACGCTACGCAGTTGGTGCGAGCACGACGGGCAGAGCCAGGCCTGTGCCGAGGCGTTGGGCATCCATCGCAACAGCCTGCGCTATCGCATGGAACGGATTGCCGAGTTGAGCGGGGTTGATCCGTTGAAGCTGGACGGGATGCTGGCGTTGTATCTGGGGGTGCAGCTGTTGCCGCAGACTGATCCGAATTGATCGGTGTGTTCAATGGCCCCTTCGCGAGCAGGCTCGCTCCCACATTTGGAATGCATTTCAAAATGTGGGAGCGAGCCTGCTCGCGAAGGGGCCGGAACATCCAACGCCAGCCTTTTGTGGAAATGAACAATAAACGCCGACGCCACTTGTGCAGCCGACCGGCGTCAAGGCGCAGGCGGACTGGCAGCATGAACGCCAATGCAACCGGAGAATTCCCATGAAAATCGTCATCGCCCCCGACTCGTTCAAGGACAGCCTGAGTGCCCAAGGCGTTGCCGAAGCCATTGCCCTCGGACTGGCCCAGGTCTGGCCGCAGGCGACGCTGATCAAATGCCCGATGGCCGATGGCGGCGAAGGTACGGTCGAGTCGATTCTCGCAGCCTGCGAAGGTGAATTGCGCCGCACCCGTGTGCGCGGTCCACTGGGCGCGCCGGTCGATGCTGCCTGGGGCTGGCTGCCGCACAACCACACCGCGATCATCGAAATGGCCGAGGCCAGTGGACTGCAATTGGTCCCACCGGGGCAGCGCGATGCGTGCATCAGCAGCACTTTTGGTACCGGTGAGTTGATTCGTGCAGCGCTGGACGCCGGCGCGCAGCGGGTGATTCTGGCAATTGGCGGCAGTGCGACCAATGACGGCGGTGCCGGGGCGATGCAGGCGTTGGGCGTGAAGTTACTGGATGGGCAAAATCAGCCGTTGGTGCCCGGTGGCCTGGCCTTGGCGCAACTGGCGCGGCTGGATCTGAATGGACTTGATCCGCGTCTGGCCAATGTGCGTTTCGACATCGCCGCTGATGTTAACAATCCGCTCTGCGGCCCCCACGGCGCGTCGGCCATTTTCGGCCCGCAGAAGGGCGCATCGCCCGCGCAGGTTGAGCGACTCGACCACGCGCTGGGGCACTTCGCCGAGCTTTGCGCGCAAGCATTGGGCAAGGACGTGCGCGATGAACCGGGCAGCGGTGCGGCGGGTGGTCTGGGATTTGCCGCCAAGGCTTTTCTCGGCGCGCAGTTTCAGGCTGGCGTCGAGGTGGTGGCGGAACTGGTCGGGCTCGCTGACGCGGTCAAAGGTGCGGATCTGGTGATTACCGGCGAAGGCCGCTTCGATGCGCAGACCCTGCGCGGCAAAACGCCGTTCGGTGTCGCGCGAGTTGCCAAACAATACGCCGTGCCGGTGATTGTGATTGCCGGGACCTTGGGCGAGGGCTATCAGGCGCTCTATCAACACGGCATCGACGCCGCGTTCGCCGTGACCAGCGGACCGATGACTCTGGAACAGGCCTGCGCCGAAGCCCCGCGCCTGCTGCGTGAACGCGCCACCGACATCGCCCGGGTCTGGCAACTCGCCTCAGCCTGAAAAATATTTACCGCCGACCCGAAACCTTCCTCAAGCCTGGCCGATACAACGGTCAGGCGCACACAAAACCACAACTCAGTGCTGCCGGACTGTCGCCCGCTATGGGCCAGTGCTCACGGCATGGACGCTCGCAGTTTCTTTCTTTCGAGAGTCCGACCATGTCCCTGCGTAATCTGAATATCGCGCCCCGTGCTTTCCTCGGTTTTGCCTTTATCGCCTTGCTGGTGATTGTCCTCGGCGTGTTCGCCGTCAGCCGCATGACGGTCATTCGTCAGGCGTCGGTCGACATGGACACCAACCAATTGCCAAGCGTGACCCACCTCAGTGTGGTCACGGAGAACGTCCTGCGCATGCGCATTCTTTCGTTCCGTGTGCTGGTCAATCGCGAACCGGCCAGCCTGCAAGAGGCAGAAACCCGCATCGCGGTGCTGGTCGACAAGGTGCGCAAAGCGCAAGCCAGCTACGCTGCGTTGCCGGCAGGTCCTGAAGAGCACGCCGTTTTCCAGACGTTTTCGACGACGCTCGATAATTACCTGCAAGCGCAGAATCAGATGATTGAGCTATCGCGCAAGGGCGATCTGGAAGCGATGCGCGCGTTGATCAACACGCGCATCAAGGAAGGCACCGATCAGATGGGCGAGCAGCTCAACAAGCTGATCGGCATGAATACGGCCGGGGCCAGAGCGGCGGCCACCAAGGCCGGTGAAAACTATGACAGCGCCATCACCGGGATCATCATCGTCGCCGTGATTGCGGCGCTGGCCACCGTGTTGCTCGCCTGGTTGCTGACCCGCAGCATCGTCACACCGCTCAACCGCGCCGTGCTCGCTGCGCAAACCATTGCCGACGGTGACCTCAGCAAAGCCATCGAAGTCGACGGCAAGGACGAACCGGCGCGCCTGCTCGAAGCCCTGGCGGCGATGCAGACCAACCTGCGCAAAACCATCGAGCAGATCGCCGGTTCCGCCACGCAACTGGGCGCCGCTGCCGAAGAACTCAGCGCCGTCACCGAAGAAGCGTCGCGCGGGCTGCAGCAGCAGAACAACGAAATCGAGCAGGCCGCCACCGCCGTCAACGAGATGACCGCTGCGGTGGAAGAGGTGGCGCGCAACGCCGTGTCGACTTCCGAAGCGTCAAACCAGTCGACCCACGCCGCCCGCGAAGGTCGCGATCAGGTGGTGAAAACCGTCGACGCGATCCAGACCATGACTCACGACGTGCAGAACACCGCGCAGATGATTGAAGGCCTCGCCGCGCAAGGTCGTGACATTGGCAAGGTGCTGGACGTGATTCGGGCCATCGCCGAACAGACCAACCTCTTGGCGCTCAACGCTGCAATTGAAGCGGCGCGTGCCGGCGAGGCTGGCCGTGGTTTTGCCGTGGTGGCTGACGAAGTGCGCGCCTTGGCCCATCGCACCGCGCAGTCGACTCAGGAAATCGAAAAAATGGTCGCCGGCATCCAGAACGGTACCGGAGAAGCGGTTTCGTCGATGCAGCAAAGCAATCAGCGCACCCAGTCCACATTGGAAATGGCCCGCGCGGCCGGCGTGGCGCTGGAGCAGATCACGCAATCGATTCACCAGATCAACGAGCGCAACCTGGTTATCGCCAGCGCTTCGGAAGAGCAGGCGCAAGTCTCCCGCGAAGTCGATCGCAACCTGGTCAACATTCGCGACCTCGCCACGCAATCGGCCGCCGGCGCCAACCAGACCAGCGCCGCGACCCACGAACTGTCGCGACTGGCAGTGGATTTGAACGCCATGGTGGCGCGTTTCGTGATTTGAGATACGGTGAAGGCTGGAAACCGCGCTAACAGGAGACGTACATGCGCTATTCAGCCTTGACCCAACGAATCGCCGGGGAGGGTGCCGCTGCCTGGCAGATTCACGACCGAGCGCTGGAACTGCGCGCCGACGGCGTTGATGTTTTGTTGTTGAGCGTCGGCGATCCGGATTTCGATACGCCGTTGCCGATTGTCCATGGTGCGATTGACAGCCTGTTGGCCGGCGACACCCATTACGCCGATGTGCGTGGGCGGTTCGAGCTGCGCAGGCTGATTGCCGAGCGTCATCGCCAGCGCAGTGGTCAACGGGTTGATCCTGATCAGGTGATTGTCCTGCCCGGCGCGCAATGCGCGGTGTATTCGGTGGCGCAGTGTCTGCTCGATCCGGGCGATGAAGTGATCGTCGCCGAGCCCATGTACGTTACCTACGAAGGAGTGTTTGGCGCTTGCGGTGCCAAGGTAATTGCCGTGCCGGTGCGCCCGGAGAACGGTTTTCGTGTCGACCCCGCCGATGTCGCCTCGCGCATTACCCCGCGAACTCGCGCGATGCTGCTCAACAGCCCGAACAATCCCAGCGGCGCGAGTCTGCCCTTGCTGATCTGGCAGGAACTGGCAGCGCTGTGCATTCGCCATGACCTGTGGCTGATCAGCGATGAGGTGTACAGCGAGCTTTTATACGAAGGCGAGCACGTCAGCCCGGCGAGCCTGCCGGGCATGGCCGAGCGCACCGCGACGATCAACAGTCTGTCGAAATCCCATGCGATGACCGGTTGGCGCATCGGCTGGATGATCGGCCCGAAACCCTTGGCCGAGCATCTGGTGAATCTGTCGCTGAGCATGCTCTTCGGTCTGCCGGATTTCGTACAGAAGGCCGCACAAGTGGCGCTGCAAAGCGATCTGCCGGAAGTCACGCAGATGCGCGAGGAGTATCGCTTGCGCCGCGATCTGGTCTGCGAACGTTTGTACGGTTGCCCTGGGTTGCAGCCGATTTGCCCGGATGGCGGCATGTTCGTGATGGTCGATGTGCGCCAGACTGGCCTTGGCGCTCAGGCGTTTGCCGAGCGCTTGCTGGAACGTTATGGCGTCTCTGTGCTGGCCGGCGAAGCGTTCGGGCCGAGCGCGGCGGGGCATATTCGCATCGGTCTGGTGGTGGATCGGGTCAAACTGGCGGATGCCTGCGCGCGGATTGCGTTGTGTGCGGTGCAGCTGTTGCAGGCGCGCAGTGCCTGATGGATTTGTGTTGCCTGAACCGGCGCCTTGCTGATCGTTCCCACGCTCCGCGTGGGAATGCCTCTAGGGACGCTCCGCGTTCCAGCTTTCGGAAGGGAAGCGGAGCGTCCCGGGCTGCATTCCCACGCTGAGCGTGGGAACGATCAGTATCAAGGATTAACCAGATTCGCCGGCCGCTGCCCATTCAACGCCGCCAACAGATTCTCCACCGCACACCGCGCCATCGCTTCACGCGTCTCATGGGTCGCCGAGCCCATGTGCGGCGTGGCCACAACATTGCTCAACTGCAACAATGGCGAATCATGATTCAACGGCTCGCGCTCGAACACATCCAGCCCCGCCGCGCGAATGCGCTTGCTGCGCAACGCCTCGATCATCGCCACCTCATCGACCACTTTGCCCCGCGAGATATTGATGAAAATGCTTTCCGGCCGCATCAGCGCAAATTGTTCCGCGCCGATCAAACGTTCGGTCTGCGCCGTCAGAGGCAAAGTCAGGCAAATGAAATCGGCCTGCTGGAGCAACTCTTCGAGGCTGCGATATTGCGCAGCGAACCGCTCCTCGACCGCCGGCTTGCGCGACTGACTGTGGTAGATCACCGGCATGCCGAAACCGAAATGCCCGCGCTGGGCCAGGGCCTCGCCGATGCGGCCCATGCCGATGATGCCCAGCGTCTTGCCATGCACATCGGTGCCGAAATGCGCCGGGCCGATATTGCGGCTCCACTGCCCGCCACGGACCATGTTCGCCAGTTCGACCACCCGCCGCGCGGCAGCGAGGATCAGGGCGAAACCGGTGTCGGCGGTGGTTTCGGTGAGCACGTCGGGGGTGTTGGTCAGCAGAATCTTGCGCCGATTCAGATACTCGATGTCGTAGTTGTCGACACCCACCGAGACGCTGGCAATCGCCTCCAGTTGCGGCGCCAGATCCAGCAACGCCGCATCCAGTTTCAGGCTGGCGCCGAGCAAACCGTGGGCTCGGGGCAGGGCATCGCGCAATTGCATGACGCCATCGGCGTCGAGGCTTTCGATCAGCGTTACGTCAAACTGCTCTTGCAGGCGCGCCATTAGCGCGGGCGAAAGTTTCTTGTACAGCACGACCTGTTTTTTCATGGCAAAAGTCCTTTCAGGAATGCGCCGGCACACGCGGTGTGGCGGCGGCTTTGGCGACGACGCGATCACTGGCGCCGGGCTTGAGGAAAATCGTCAGCACCACCGACAACAGCAACGCGCCGCTCATCAATAAATAGGAAGCGCCGGGCGAGCCGGTGGAGCTGTTCAGGTAGCCGACCAGATACGAACCGCCGAACGAGCCGAGCGCGCCCATGCTGTTGATCAGCGCCATGGCGCCACCGGCAACGTTGGCCGGCAGGATCTCGGGAACGATGGCGAAAAACGGCCCATACGGCGCGTACATGCAGGCGCCGGCAATCACCAGCAGCGTGTACGACCACCAGAAATGTTCGGCGCCCAAGGCATACGAGCCATAAAACGCAATCGAAGCGATCAGCAGCGGCGGCCAGACGAAGCGTTTGCGCTTCTGCAATTTGTCCGAACCCCACGACACCGCGAGCATGCCCAGCACGGCCGCCAGGTACGGCAGCGCCGACAGCCAGCCAGCCTCGATCATGTCCATTTGCGCGCCTGCCTTGAGGATCGATGGCAGCCACAAAACGAATCCGTAGACGCCGATGCTCCAGCAGAAAAACTGCAGCGCCAGGATGATCACCTTCGGCGAACGGAACGCCTCGGCGTAGTTCTTCACGGCTTTGATGCCGACCTGCTCTGCGGCGAGGGCGCTTTCCAGATCGTGTTTTTCCTGCTCATTGAGCCACTTGGCCTGGGCCGGACGATCATCGGCCAGACGCCACCAGATAAACGCCCACAACACTGCGGGCAGACCTTCGATGATGAACATCCAGCGCCAGCTGAAATGCTGTACCAGATAGCCCGACACCACCGACATCCACAGCATGGTTACCGGGTTGCCGAGGATCAGAAAAGTGTTGGCCCGCGAGCGTTCGGCACGGGTGAACCAATGGCACAGATAGACCAGCATCGCCGGCATCACCGCCGCTTCGACCACGCCGAGCATGAAGCGAATGACGATCAGCCAATAGGCGTTGGATACCACGCCAGTCAGGGTGGCGAGCCCGCCCCAGAGAATCAGGCTGACGAAAATCAGCTTCTTCACGCTGTGCTTTTGCGCGTAGATCGCGCCGGGCACCTGGAAGAAAAAGTAGCCGAGAAAGAACAGCGCGCCGAGCAGCGAGGACAGGCCCGGCGTGATCATCAGGTCTTCGGCCATGCCCGACGCGGCGGCAAAACCGTAGTTGGCGCGATCGAGATAGGCCAGGCTATATGTGATGAACACAATCGGCATGATGTACCACCAGCGGCGGGTGGCGAGGGTAGCGGTTTTCATCGGTGTGACTCCTGAGCTTGTTGTTTTTGTCGCAGCAGGTTCATTGATTTGCGGTGATCAGGCAGGCCTCTTCGCGAGCAGGCTCGCTCCCACACGGGCTTGCATTTCGAAGGTGGGAG
>NZ_JAPCIK010000027.1:0-31370 GCF_025910115.1 Pseudomonas sp. RG1 | reverse complement strand
CCCCCGGGTTTGCATCGCAATAGGGGGAGCGAGCCTGCTCGCGAAGGCGGATTCAAATTCAACCGATAACTCTTGGCGGGTCGGCAACCCCTCCATGTCGCCACGACTCTGCACCGCGCGACTGCCAATCCAGTTCGCTCGCTGCACGGCCTCGGCAAAACTCTGATGCTCGAGCAGGGCACTGATCATCCCCACCGCAAAACCATCCCCGGCGCCTACGGTATCGACCACCTTGGTCACCGGCACGCCAGCGACAAAACCCTGATCCAGCTGCGTGCGGTAATAAGCGCCTTCAGGCCCGAGCTTGATCGCCACCGCCTCCGCACCTTGATCCAGATAAAACGCAGCAATGTCGGCCGGGTCGTCGAAACCGCTGAGCAGGCGGCCCTCGCTTAACCCCGGCAACACCCAGTGGGCGAGGGCGGCGAGGCGGTTGATCTCGCGGATCATCTCGGCCTCGCTGGCCCACAGGCTTGGGCGCAGATTCGGGTCGAATGAAACGCTGCGTCCGGCGGCGCGCATGCGGGTCATCAGTTCGACGGACATTTCCCGCGCCGAGGCGGAGAGCGCCGGTGGGATACCGGTGGCGTGCAAATGGCGCGCGCTCAGCAGGTTGTCGTTGATGGAGTGCGGCGACAGATGACTGGCCGCCGAACCACGGCGGAAATACTCCACCTGCGGGTCGCTGCCGTCGTCGTTACGCGATTTGAACTGAAAGCCTGTCGGATGGTTTTTATCCACCTCGACGTGGCTGCAATCCAGACCTTCCTTGATCAGCGTTTCCACGACAAAGCGACCAAGTGAATCGTTTCCGACCCGGCTCAACCATGCGACGTTGAAACCCAGCCGGGACAAGCCGATCGCGACGTTGCTGTCGGCCCCGGCAATCCGTTTGTGAAACTGCTCGACTTTTGCGAGGTCACCGGTCTGCTCGGCGACCAGCATCGCCATGGTTTCACCGAAAGAAAGAATATCGATCTCAGACATGGGCTGGCTCCAGGCGCGATTGACCGAGGCGGGCGAGTGCGGCGACGTGTTCGCGGGTCAGTTGCACCAGGTCATCGCCTTGCAGCGGGTATTCGGCGGCGCGCATAACGCCTTGGTCCATGTGCCGCAGCAGTTGTTCCCACAGATGCAGATCGCTGATGGCCGGCGGTACCGCAACCAGTTTGCCGTCGTCGCGGCGCGCCACGGCTTTGCAATGCACGTAACCGACGTGACGCCCCAGCGCGCGAGCGGCGCTGGCGGCAGACTGGTCCTGCCAGTGCCAGTTACCGATGTCGAAAGTCATCTTGATCGGCAGATTGTGCTGCTCGACGGCGGCGAAGAAACGCTGGAACGGCTCGATGCGCCCGCCGTGCAAGGTCTGGTCGTTTTCCACCAGCAACTGAACCGGGCTTTGTTTGAGTCGCTCGGCCAGTGCCTGCAAGTCAGAGTTGTCAGTGAAATAGCCAAGCGAAACTTTCAACCATTTCGAACCGAATGCCTGGGCCTGTTGCAGCGCGGTAATCAGTTCGGGATTTGGCTGCGCTTGCCCTGCGAGCCAGAGTTCGGTGGGTGAGGAATAAATACTTTGCAGGCCCTGCGCCTGGGTAGCCTGAGCCAGTTGCGCGGGATCTTCACGGGTCAGTAGCTCTTCGCGCCACTCGATGCGATTGGCGCCGGAGGCCGCGAGGATCTCGATAAAGGAATCCTGCCCACGCTGGCGCACAAGCTCGGCACCGTAGCTGGACAGACTGATGGAAACGGCTGGTTTATTCATTGTTATTGACCTCTGAAACCGGTTTCATTTTTGTTCAAAAAAAATCAGGTGATTCTGTAGTGTTTTTGCAGGCCCTTTCGCGAGCAGGCTCGCTCCCACAATGGAATGGCATCAACCTGTGGGAGCGAGCCTACTCGCGAAGGCGTCAGATCAGACTCCGCCAACCTCACGGGTCGACCCACGCTCAACCAGCGCCGGCGCAAAATCCACCACCCGCGCCATCTCATCATCCCCGCGCAAGCGCTTGAGCAGACACTCAAACGCCCGCGCGCCAATCTCTTGCGTCGGCTGTGCCAGCGCGGTAATTCCGCTGCCCACCAACGGATACCAATCCAGATCATCCAGGGCAATCAACCCGACATCTTCAAATAGACGCACGCCCAGCGCGCGCAGCGCATGCGTTGCCGCAAGCGCCGCGACACCATTGGCGCAAAACAGCGCTTTCGGGCCGTCACCGGGTGTGTTTAAAAAGCTTTGAAGTTGCGCGGTCAGATCATCACCGGTTTCCAGCACCGCCCCAGTCAGGGTCGAGTGCTGAGCAATCTGCGCCTGAAAACTGCTGACCCGCTCGATCCGCGAGCTGGTGCCGTCATACGGTTCGGTGACCAGCAAAAGATCCCGATATCCGCGTTGCTCGAGATGCGCGAGCGCCATCTCTACTGCTTGCGGGTTGTTCAACCCGACCATGTCGCTGTCGAGCCCGTCGACCTTGCGATCCACCAGCACCAGCGGCATCTCGCGGCGCAGTTCGTGCAGTTCGTCCCGGTGATGGCCCAGCGTGTTCACGATCAGCCCTTCGATGTTGTACGAGCGCAACAGCGCCAGATGCTGGCGCTCCTGCTCGTCATCGCGGTCTGTGTTGCAAACCACCAGGCTGTAGCCGTGCGCCCGGCAGGCGGTTTCCACCCCGTGCATCACGGCAATCGAATAGGGGTTACGGATATCGGCGACGAGCATGCCGATCAGCCGAGTGCGTCCGCGTTTCAGACCACGGGCCATTTGGTTGGGGCGGTAACCGAGATCGCCGATGGCTTGTTCAATGCGCAAGGCAATCGCTTCGGAGAGCAGCGCGCGGTCATCGCCGATGAAGCGCGAAACGCTGGCCTTGGACACGCCGGCGCGTTCGGCAACATCAAGCATGGTCACACGGCTGCGCTGGGCGGCGGAGAAGTCGTTCACGGTCTGAAACCTTGTTATTGGATTTATAGGTCAGGCAGAGCCTGAAACCGGTTTCAGGAAACACCAGAAACAATTCTGTCGTCAAGTAAATGATCACAGGATTGCCCGAAGATACCGACGGGCGGGTGATTCCCTAGCCGAACAAACCCGCGGCAATATTGATGGAAAAACCCAGGATCGCCGTGTTGAACACAAAACCGATCAGCGACTGCGCCAGTACGATTTTGCGGATGCCCCGCGTCGCTACGCCTACGTCCGATGTTTGAACTGCAACGCCAATCGTGAACGAGAAGTACAGGAAGTCCCAGTAATTGGGAGTGGTCAGCCCTTCGGCGAAACGCAGCGCCGGCTCTTTGCCGTTCCAGGTGTAAAACAACCTTGCGTAGTGCACGCAGAAGATCACTCCTATGAGCAGCCACGAGCCGGTCACCGTCAGCGCTGTGAACCCGTAGTGCATCAGTTTGCGTGAGGTTTCCAGATCTCTGCTGCCGGCCAGTTCGAGGGTGATGGTGGCCAGGCTCGCCAATGCGGCGATGCACACCACAAACAGCACCAGTCCGGCGTTCTCATCTTCGACTTCGGCGATGCGTCGAACGTCCGGGGCCTTGGCGCGTATGGTCAGCCAGAACATCAGGATCAGGTATGTCCAGACGCCGACGTTCCAGCCAATGAGGATTTTGCTAACGATGGAGTCGGCCGGGACCAACAGGCCGGTGGCGAGGCCGAGCAAGGCGGCAGCGGAAAGGCGAGGGTGGGTGCGGGCGAGGAAGGGCATGAAAGCTCGGTAGGTGAGGGAGGTTTCACCACCTTAGCCCAGCGATGACAGATGTGGCCACTGCGCATGATGTTGGCCAATCCTTGTGGGAGCGAGCCTGCTCGCGAAGACGTCAGCAGATTCAACATTAATGTTGGCAGACCGGACGCATTCGCGAGCAGGCTCGCTCCCACAGTTTGATCAGCGTTGTTTGGTGAATCGTTGTACGAGCTTCATGACCACGACGAAAAACACCGGCACGAAGATTACCGCCAGTGTCGCGGTGATCATCCCGCCGATCACGCCCGTGCCGATCGCCTGCTGACTCGCCGAGCTGGCACCCGTGGCGATGGCCAATGGCACCACGCCGAGAATGAACGCCAGCGAGGTCATCACGATCGGCCGCAAGCGCAAGCGAGCAGCCTGCAACGTTGCATCCATCAGGTCGTGACCTTCGTCATACAGGCTCTTCGCGAATTCGATGATCAGGATCGCGTTTTTCGCCGACAGACCAATGATGGTGATCAGTCCGACCTTGAAGAACACGTCGTTGGGCATGCCGCGCATTGTCACGGCGAGTACCGCGCCGAGCACACCAAGCGGGACAACGAGCAGCACCGACGTCGGAATCGACCAGCTCTCATACAGCGCCGCCAGACACAGGAACACCACGAGTAGCGACAAACCGAGCAACATCGGCGCCTGATTGCCTGACAGGCGTTCCTGCAACGACAGACCGGTCCATTCCTGGCCCAGACCTTTCGGTCCCAACGCTACCAAACGCTCGATTTCCGCCATCGCTTCGCCAGTGCTGTGCCCAGCTGACGGTTCGCCGGAGATGGCAATCGCCGGATAACCGTTGTACCTGGTCAACTGCGCCGGGCCTTGAATCCAGTTGGCCTGGACGAATGCCGAGAGCGGCACCATGTTTCCGGCGTTGTTGCGCACGTGCATTTTCAGCAAATCATCCACCTGACTGCGCTGATCACCTTCGGCTTGCACGACCACGCGCTGCATGCGGCCCTGATTGGGGAAGTCATTGATGTAGCTGGAACCCACCGCAGTGGACAGCACATTACCGATGTCGGCGAACGAAACGCCCAAGGCATTCGCCTGCTTGCGGTCGACGATTAGTTGCACTTGCGGTGCTTCGGCCAGCGCGCTTTCACGGACGTTCATCAATACCGGACTTTTCTCGGCGGCGGCGAGCAGTTCCGTACGCGCTTGCATCAACGTCGCATGGCCCAGGCCACCGCGATCCTGCAAACGGAACTCGAAACCGCTGGACGTGCCGAGGCCATCTACTGGCGGCGGCAGCACCGAGAACGCCATGGCGTCCTTGATCTGACTCAGCGCAGCGTTAGCGCGGTCGGCAATCGAGCTGGCAGCATCGTCACTGCCACGTTCCGACCAATCCTTGAGCGTCGAAAACGCCAACGCCGCATTCTGCCCGCTACCGGAGAAGCTGAAACCCAGAATCACGACACTGTCACTGATCCCCGGCTCACCGGCGTTGTGCGCTTCGAGCTGTTCGGCTACTTGCACGGTGCGGTTCTTGGTCGCGCCCGGCGGCAGTTGGATATCGGTAATGGTGTAGCCTTGATCTTCTGTAGGCAGAAACGAAGAGGGCAGGCGCGCAAAACAGAACCCAAGTCCAATCAACAGGACGACGTAGATCGTCAGGTAGCGACCAGTGCGCTTGAGCGCATAGCCGACCCAACCCTGATAGCGATCGGTCAGTTGCTCGAAGCGACGATTGAACCAGCCAAAGAATCCGGACTTCTCGTGATGCTCACCTTTGGCGACAGGCTTGAGCAATGTTGCGCACAACGCCGGCGTCAACGTCAGGGCGAGAAACGCCGAGAACAGAATCGACGTGGCCATGGACAGCGAGAACTGTTGGTAGATCACGCCGACCGAGCCCTGCATGAACGCCATCGGAATAAACACCGCGACCAGCACCAGGGTGATGCCGATAATCGCGCCGGTAATCTGCGTCATTGCCTTGCGCGTGGCTTCCTTGGGCGACAAGCCCTCGCTGGCCATGATGCGCTCGACGTTCTCCACCACAACGATCGCGTCATCCACCAGAATGCCGATGGCCAGCACCATGCCGAACATGGTCAGCACGTTGATCGAGAAGCCCAGCGCCAGCATGGTCGCGAACGTGCCCATCAGCGCCACCGGCACCACCAGCGTCGGGATCAGCGTGTAGCGCACGTTCTGCAGGAACAGGAACATCACTGCAAACACCAGCAGCATCGCTTCGCCAAGGGTGTAGATCACTTTGGTGATCGAGACTTTGACGAAGGGCGAGGTGTCATACGGAATCTTGTACTCCACGCCCGCCGGGAAGTAGCGCGCCAGCTCGTCCATCTTCGCCCGCACCAGCGTTGCGGTGTTCAGTGCGTTGGCGCCGGGAGACAGCTGCACGCCGACGGCGGTGGACGGCTTGCCGTTGAGGCGAGTGCCGAACTGATATTCCTGACTGCCGATTTCGACGCGCGCGACATCACCGATGCGCACCGTGGAGCCGTCGCGGTTGGCCTTGAGCACGATGTCGGCAAATTCCTGAGGCGTCGACAATTGGCCTTTGACCAGAATCGTCGCAGTGATTTCCTGTGTGGAAGGCGACGGCAAATCACCGATGCTGCCCGCTGAAACTTGGGCGTTCTGCGCAACGATGGCTTCGTTGACATCGGCCGGCGTCAGGTTGAAGGCGATGAGCTTCTGCGGATCGATCCAGATGCGCATCGCCCGCTCGGCACCATACAACTGCGCCTTGCCGACACCGTCCAGACGCTTGATCTCGTTCATCACGTTGCGCGCCAGATAATCGCTGAGGGCCACGTCATCGAGCTTGCCGTCGCTGGAGGTCAGGGTGATCAGCAAGAGGAAACCGGAAGAGACCTTCTCCACCTGCAAACCCTGCTGATTGACCGCTTGCGGCAGGCGCGACTCGACTACCTTGAGGCGGTTTTGTACATCGACCTGCGCCAATTCCGGGTTGGTGCCCGGCTGGAACGTCGCCTTGATCGTCGCGCTGCCGAGGCTGCTTTGCGATTCGAAGTAGAGCAGGTGATCGGCACCGTTGAGTTCTTCCTCGATCAGGCTGACCACGCTCTCATCGACGGTCTGCGCCGAGGCGCCGGGGTACACGGCATAGATTTCGATCTGCGGCGGTGCGACGTCGGGGTATTGCGCGACCGGCAACTGCGGAATGGCCAGCGCACCGGCCAACAGGATGAACAGTGCGACCACCCAGGCAAACACCGGGCGGTCGATAAAGAACTGCGGCATATAAGAGCGTCCTGCTTACTGACCAGCGGTCTGGGCAAGTGGAAGAGGGGTTTCGTCGACCTGTACTTTTTCCCCGGGACGGGCGTGTTGCAGGCCTTCGATGACAATGCGGTCGCCGGGCTTCAGGCCGCCGGTGACGATCCAGCGGTTGTTCTGCACCGCACCCAGTTGCACCGGTTGCTGCGCCACGCGCATCTGCTCATCGACGGTCAGCACCTGGGCAATGCCGGCACTGTCACGCTGCACCGCGCGTTGCGGCACGGTAATGCCGTTCTGAATGGTTGCCTGCTCAAGGCGTACGCGGATGAAACTGCCCGGCAGCAGGTCGAGATCCGGGTTGGGAAATTCGCTGCGCAGGATTATCTGACCAGTACCCGGATCAACGGTAATGTCGCTGAACAGCAGCTTGCCAGGCAATGGATACAGGCTGCCGTCATCCTGAATCAGTGTGGCCTTGACCTGATCCTGACCGACTTCCTGTAACTGCCCGGAACGGAACGCCCGGCGCAGTTCATTGAGCTCGCGAGTCGACTGGGTGAGGTCGGCGTGGATCGGGTTGAGCTGCTGAATCAGCGCCAGCGGCGTGGGCTCGTTCTGTCCGACCAGAGCACCTTCGGTGACCAGCGCGCGGCCGATACGGCCGGAGATCGGCGCGGTGACGGTGGCATAACCGAGGTTGAGTTTCGCCCGTTCCAGCGCTGCCTTGCTGGCGGCGACATCGGCGGCAGTTTGCCGGGCAGCGGCGCGGGCGTTGTCGTAGTCCTGACCGCTGATGGCCTGGTCCTCGATCAACTGCGCATAGCGTTGTTCTTGCAGTTTCGCCTGAAAGGCGTTGGCCTCGGCTTTGCGCAGCGCGGCTTCGGCGCTGTCCAGATCGGCCTTGAAAGGTGCCGGGTCGATGCGGAACAGCACATCGCCTTTTTTCACGTCACTGCCTTCGCGGTAGGTGCGTTGCAAAACTACGCCGGCCACTCGCGCACGCACTTCGGCAATCCGTGGCGCGGCGATGCGGCCGCTCAGTTCGCTGCTGATCGACAATGGCTGGGTTTTGATCGTCTCGACGCGCACCGTGGCCGGCGGCGTCTGCTCTTCGGCGTTCGATGATGAATCACAAGCGCTCAGCGTCAGCGCCAATGCGATCAGGCCGAGCCCGGCCAGCAGTTTTCCAGACATGTACAACCCCCAATATTGAAGGCCGCATCCTACGGCCAGACGGGGAGGTTAGCGGTGAAGCTTTGTAGCTGCTGTGTGAAATTGTGTAAGGGTTTTGCTCCGTGGCGGGTGAGGGCGTATATCCTGCAGGCCTTGAAATTTATTGCGACAGTTCGATCGCTTTCGCGAGCAGGCTCGCTCCTACAGGAGATCGCATTTCAATGTGCGAGCGAATGAGCCCTGACTGTCGCCCCAGCATCTTCTGGAACACCCCATGCCCAACATCCTCTTGGTCGAAGACGACACCGCCCTCGCCGAACTGATTTCCAGCTACCTGGAGCGCAACGGTTACTCCGTCAGCGTCATCGGCCGTGGCGACCATGTGCGCGAACGGGCGCGGATCAGTCCGCCGGATCTGGTGATCCTCGACCTCATGCTCCCGGGCCTCGACGGCTTGCAGGTGTGCCGCTTGCTGCGCGCCGATTCAGCGACACTGCCGATCCTCATGCTCACGGCCCGCGATGACAGCCATGATCAGGTGCTGGGCCTGGAAATGGGCGCTGACGACTACGTCACCAAGCCTTGCGAGCCACGGGTGCTGCTGGCTCGAGTCCGTACCTTGTTGCGGCGCAGCAGCCTCGGCGAGCCGTTGGCCGTCAATGACCGGATCGTCATGGGCAATCTGTGCATTGACCTTTCCGAGCGCACCGTGACCTGGCGCGATCAAGCGGTTGAGCTGTCCAGCGGCGAATACAATTTGCTGGTGGTGCTGGCCCGGCACGCCGGCGAAGTGCTGAGTCGCGATCAGATTCTGCAGCGGCTGCGCGGTATCGAATTCAACGGTACCGATCGCTCGGTGGACGTGGCGATTTCCAAGTTGCGACGCAAGTTCGATGATCACGCCGGCGAGGCGCGCAAGATCAAGACCGTGTGGGGCAAGGGCTATCTGTTCAGCCGCTCCGAGTGGGAATGCTGAGCTGATGTTTCGTATTCTGTTTCGCCTGTATCTGGTGACGATCGTCTCCTATAGCGCGGCGATCTATCTGGTGCCGGATCTGGTGGTCATGGCCTTTCGGGATCGCTTCGTCACCTACAACCTGGACTTTTCCCGAGGTCTGCAATCGCTGATCACCAAGCAGTTTCATGCTGCGCCGCAAGAGCAGTGGCCGGAGATTGCAGCGGCGATGGACAAGGAATTCCAGCCGCTGCACATCGTCCTGACGCCAATCGACGACCCGGTTTTCACCCCCATTGAGCGGGAACGTCTGCACCGGGGTGAAAACGTGGTGCGCATCGGCGACTGGGGCTGGCGAACGCTGGCGGTGACTCCGCTGAATGCGGACATGGCCGTGCGCATGGTCGTGCCGCCCGATCCGGTCGACGTCGATCTGTTGTACTGGAGCATCAACGTGCTGATCGGCGCCATGTTGCTCGGCTGCCTGCTGCTCTGGTTGCGCCCGCACTGGCGCGATCTTGAACGTCTGAAAGGCACCGCCGAACGCTTCGGCAAAGGCCACTTGAGCGAGCGAACCAGAATCGCCCCGAGTTCGAACATCGGCAGCCTCGCCAACGTGTTCGACACCATGGCTGGCGATATTGAAAACCTGCTCAACCAGCAGCGTGATCTGCTTAACGCCGTTTCCCATGAGCTGCGTACGCCATTGACGCGTCTGGATTTCGGCCTGGCATTGGCCTTGTCGGAAGACTTGCCGGCCGCCAGCCGCGAGCGCTTGCAGAGCCTGGTCGAGCACATTCGTGAGCTGGATGAATTGGTGCTGGAGTTGCTTTCCTACAGCCGTTTGCAGAATCCGGCGCAATCGCCCGAGCGCATCGAGGTGTCGCTCGACGAGTTCATTGACAGCATTCTCGGCAGCGTCGATGAGGAGCTGGAATCGCCGGAAATCGTGATTGACGTTCTGTTGCACGGTCAGCTCGAACGCTTTGCGCTGGATCCGCGCCTGACCGCTCGGGCCATTCAAAACCTGTTGCGCAATGCCATGCGCTATTGCGAAAAGCGCATTCAGATTGGCGTGCAGGTCATTGGGGGCGGTTGTGAAATATGGGTTGACGACGATGGCATCGGCATTCCCGACGACGAGCGCGAGCGGATCTTTGAACCGTTCTATCGGCTCGACCGCAGCCGTGATCGCGCGACGGGTGGTTTCGGCCTCGGTCTGGCGATCAGCCGCCGCGCGCTGGAAGCGCAGGGCGGTACCTTGACGGTTGAAAGTTCGCCGCTGGGTGGGGCGCGATTCAGGCTGTGGTTGCCGGCCACGGCCTGAACCGTATGACGAATATCAGGGCTGCGTTGTGCCGCTGGTCTGCAAGACGCATTGCTGGGTTTTACTGTCCCAAACCTGGCCTTTCGGACATTCGGGCTTTTTCACGGCGTCGCTTTCATCGACGGCGAAAACAGCAGGGCTGGACAGGGCGGCGACCAGCAGCGGGACGGCGAACAGCGCTTGGCGGATATTCATGGTCAATCTCCACTTTTATCAGCTTGGGGAAGTTGTTGTTCTCCTTTGCAGTGACTGTGCAGTTCTGCGGATGATTCAATGTTCTGCAGCGGGCCATTGACTTTTCATCCGCCGGCAGGCTAATTTCCAGCCCATGACTTTCACCGTATCGCGCTGCCAGCCAAGCATTATTACCGCCATTCCTCATTTGGCGGGCTAGCTCACGACTGCAGCACCCAACCCGCCCTAGAGGCGGGTTTTTACTTTCTGTCTCCGGGGTTCTGAAAAATGTCAGGAGACGACCATGCCGCACAGCCCCGACCAGCAATCCCTGCTTGAGCATTACGTGAAAAAGATCCTGGCCGCGCCGGTGTACGACATTGCGGTGCGTACCCCGTTGCAGCCTGCGCCGGCGTTGTCGGAAACATTGGGCAATCGGGTCCTGCTCAAGCGCGAAGATCTGCAACCGACGTTCTCTTTCAAGATCCGTGGTGCTTACAACAAACTCGTGCACCTGAGCGATGAGCAGCGAGCGCGGGGAGTGATCACTGCGTCGGCGGGTAATCACGC
Source organism: Pseudomonas sp. RG1 (assembly GCF_025910115.1). Classification (NCBI taxonomy): domain Bacteria; kingdom Pseudomonadati; phylum Pseudomonadota; class Gammaproteobacteria; order Pseudomonadales; family Pseudomonadaceae; genus Pseudomonas; species Pseudomonas sp. RG1. The sequence goes on along the minus strand of NZ_JAPCIK010000027.1, from coordinate 20,197 downwards.
GCAGGGTGTAGCACTGGCGGCACGGGAATTGGGTATTGCCGCGACGATCGTCATGCCGTCTACCACTCCTGAGCTCAAGGTGCTCGGCGTGCGCAGTCGCGGTGCCGACGCATTGCTGCACGGTGATAGTTTCCCCTTTGCGTTGGCCCATGCGCTGCACTTGGCCGAACAGACCGGATGCACGTTTGTTTCACCGTTCGATGATCCTGACGTGATCGCCGGACAAGGCACCGTGGCAATGGAAATCCTGCGCCAGCATCAAGGCGCGCTGGACGCGATCTTCATCCCGGTAGGGGGCGGAGGTTTGATCGCCGGTATCGCGGCCTACGTCAAATACCTGCGTCCGGGCGTGCGGATCATCGGCGTCGAATCCGAACATTCGGCCTGTCTACAAGCCGCTTTGCGCGCGGACGAGCGGGTGGTTCTACCGAGCCTCGGTACCTTTGCCGACGGCGTAGCGGTTGCGCAGATCGGCGCGTATGGCTTTGAGGTTTGCCGTTTTTGTGTAGATGAGGTAATCACGGTCAGCAATGACGAGCTCTGCGCCGCGATCAAGAATATCTACGACGATACCCGTTCGATCACTGAACCTTCAGGTGCGCTGGCCGTGGCGGGGATCAAGCAGTACGTGGCGCGCAGCGGCGTTCGCGATCAGACATTCGTCGCCATCGACTCCGGGGCCAACATCAACTTCGACAGTCTGCGCCATGTCGCCGAACGCGCCGCTGCTTGCGGCGTGCCGGCGTAATAAGCGCTCCGGTTATTCCTGCAGGGCGGTGCCGACTTTGTCCGACGCCGACCAGATGCGATAGCGCACTTCGACGTCCGACGGCGCGTACACCACAACCGGCAATTTGCTGTTGTATCGCAACATGAAGCCGTCACCGACGACCGGAACGAAAGCACGTTTTTTCTGACTGCCGGGCGGGCAGGCCATCATCGTGCTCATTGGGCCGATGACCTTTTCCAGGCGATAGAACGGATAGCCCCAGCCTTGCAGGTTCTTTTCATCGAGCACACCGCCCAGACGTTGACGGTTGCAATCCACCTCCAGAGTTTTGCCAGCGAGAATTTCAACCTGGAAATTCTCTTCCTGCTCTTGTTTCGGCAGATGGATGACCTGACGGGTAAACCCCGCTTCGGCTTTGGGATACGGCGCCACGTCTTCGAGCTTGGCGGCGTGGGCGAGGGTGGAAAGGTTGGCGATTAACAGCCCAGTGATCGCGCAAATGCGTAAGGAATTCATGGAAGCCTCCGTGCGGGTTGAATTGCAATGGGAGACATTCTTGCCGTCATGGTCTTCGAAAGCAAATTCAGCCGGAGATTGCAGATTGCAGTGGACGGGCGGTCGGTTCATGCATTTTGCAAATAGCAGGATACTGGCCATGTTTCCAAGTGCTTGATTTTGAAGGGCGCCAAACGAACCGATCAAAGGCACGTTTTATGCGTTCTTCCGGTGAGGCGCACCGGATTTGGGCGCCTACACTCCAATGGGCATTTCGCAGTACCACCATTTACCGCACCAAGGAAACAGCGGGGGCACACCCGTGAAGGCGCAGCAAAGGGTCAGCGTGAATACTTGATTGGCAATCGCACAGAAAGGAGAGGGTTCGCCATGTTTTTATCTGCCTTGGAATTACGCAATATCATTGAAAGCAGCTTCTTGCCGAAACGCTGCCAGTGCACGCTGTCACCCGACTTGTCGATGTCCGTCAAAGTATTTGGCGACCATCGGACCGACCAAGCCGATCTCTACGTCAGTGGAATCGACGCCAGCCGCCTGAACAGCTGCCGTGAAATCAACAACCTGGTCGCTGGCCTGCGCTCCGACCTCGCACAGCAAACCGCGACCCATCAAACCAGCGCTCGTTCTCGAGCCGTTTAACCCACCGTTTCACCTAGTTCGACCGTCACGCGCCGGGCCTGCACAAAACCAAGGCCCAGCGCGAACTCGACCAGCACCGCGAGCAAGATCCCGGGGCCAGCATGGCCATTGAGCCATTCGCCAAAACCCAACGCCGCCAAACCGAAACAGCCGACGATAAAACCATTGCTCAGTGCACTGCGTGCCACTGACGGCGGAGCATTGCGCAGCAAACAAAACATCACCGCCAACGCCGCAAACAGCACCGCGCTGCGCCTTGCGACTACGCCAGTGCCTTCCGAATAGCCAATACTCCAGATCGCCAGCAACACCTCCTGAAAAAATCCCCAGACCAGCGCCAGCAAAAAACACAGGATTGAAGTGAAGCTCGACAACGTGCGGAACGACAACTGCATGGCCAATCCTTGCGGCAGTAGGGAAGGCCCCGAGCATAACCGCCGAAGCCACCCCACGCCTATGGCCAAGCGGAAAATCAGAAGCGTCTGTCAGTTCTGTTGACTGCATGCGTCTGATAATTTCCTGTAACTGATTTGTGCGGGCTTGCCGGTGTTGTCGATGTATTTCATGTCGGCGGTGATGACTTTGCACTCGATGGTCGGCGGTTCGGTTAGCGAAAGTACCTTCGCTAGGTGTAGCGGTATGCTTTACTCATACGACACGGCTTTGGAAGTGGCGCAGTTGTCATTTGCATGGGCCTGTGCGGCGATTGCGCAGACTATGAGCGTGAGTACAATGGGGCGATGTTCATGACGTAACTCCAGCGTGACGGGTGGGTACCTGATATGAAACCGGGCGAACCTGCCGCGCTGGCGCTGGCGAGCGTGCAGTGCTGTAGAGTTTTTGATCGGGGGTTAAAAGCGGGTTAACCCTTCGATAATGCAATCGAGCAGTTAATCCGCGTGAAAAAACTCTTTCGTAGAGCGGGTCTGGTTCACATAGTTCATCGCCGCCAAACAATTGCTGTCCGAGGACGTCAGGCTGTTAGTCTTCTTTGTTGGAAAGTGCTTACTGTTGTTAGAACTCTATTTTCTCAGGATAAAAAGAAAGGGGAGGATGTGTAGCTTTCCATTCGGCTGCGAGTTTGTTCGCTTCTTGAATCTGTGAAGGCGACATTTTTTCTGAAATTCGTGGCAATATCTCTGCGACGTCTGTCTGGGCGGTTCCTCCACCATTTAGTTCTTTTAAAAGCGAAATTAGCGCGTAGCCTTTTATCCTGTCTTCCGCGAAACCAAGTGCGCTAGGGGCAACTGCTAAAAAATAACCATAATTATAGATTCCTGCTTCATATCCAGTTGAAGCTGCTTTTTCCAGCCAATGGCGCGCTTGATCCGATTCACCTTTTTCCCGGTAAATTCCAAAAAGCTGCATCATCGCCTTAGGATTTCCTGCTTTAGCAGAACGCAGGAACCAGCCCTCGACCGAGTCTTGGCGCTTCCATGGCAATATGGAGCCTTCCCCTTGACGTTCGCTGATAGCCATGCGGTATTGGGCGACTGAATTACCTGCAAGCGCTGACTTTTCTAACCAGTCTCGCTCAGCTGTTAGTTCGTACATTATATATAAGGCTTCGGCATCGCCTCGATCCGATCTTTCTTTCGCGGTCTCTCTCGCTTTAGCTAACCACTCTTCCGGTGTCTTCTTTCCTGGTGGACAACTTTTCATTTTCACGCACAGGTCATTGACGCTTCGACCGATACGAATCATTGAATACAGGTATCCTTGTTCGGCAGAAGCCTCATACCACTTATAGGCTTCGTTGGTGATGTACTGCTTTTCTTGACGGATTTCCTCTGCCAAAAAAAACTGGGCTTCAGAGTCTCCAGCATCAGCGGCTATTTTTAAATCGGGTGCAGCAGTTTTGTATTGCTTATATAGGATGATGCCGCGCTCTTTTGCAGCTTGTTGGTCCGAGCTGAGGGACGCGTACAAATAGGTGGGTAAAAGGAAAAGGGCAGCTAGTGTGAGCGCTTTTAGCATGATTGCAGATACTTGATTGTTCATGTTATTTCTTCGGGCCGTTGAATGTAGCTCGTCCGCCAGGAACGTATGTTTTACCATAATGATTAGAGCGCTGACAGAAGCCGTCCAGTCTTGCTCCAAGTTCGGCGACATGGTCTTTGTATCTGCTCCTCATCTGATCGTTCCTTTGGTCAACAAAACGGAGTACGGTTTCTGACATAAAATTATCCATCGCCATACGCTGCTCGCAATATACTTGGCCCCTATCAGGTTCTCGAGTGCCAAATCTGTTCATGCTTATGCATGCTTCTTCAAATTGTGCTTGAGCTAACTCAAGTGTATTTGTTTTTTTCGCGTTATTTAGAATCCAACCGAGTACCCTTTCAATGGCCTGCTGCTGAATCAGGTGTGCCTGAGACTTGTCATACGTGTACTTTTTTTCTCGAGAAGCGTTCTCTGACGCCACGTCTGTTACGCTTGAGTCCTGAGCCGACGAGATCAATGTCATGAACATAGGTCCGAGGGCATTGGGCGTTGCATTCAAGAACCACTGCTCCAGCTCTGCCTGATTTCGATAAGTCATAATCGTATGAGCGATGGAGGTCCCTTTTCCACCGCCCGTTAATGCCTCATACAATGACATCACCATATCGACGCCTTGCATGTAAGTCATTGCTACTTCCATGCCAGCAGTGCCAAGAAAGTTCAGTTTGTCGATGTAGTCAGCGGCTTCGTCCGTCACAAAAATTAGCGATTTATCCTGATTTTTATGCATTTCCCGTCGCAGCAAGTTAATCAAGTCAGTAACACCGTCATAGCCTACTTCAAATTGAAATTCGCCGCCGACGCCAGCGCCGACGATGACGGAAGCCTTGAACCGCATGATGAAGCGGCCTTCATGCAAGGAGATCCCAATATCTGCCGTAGTACCCAGCCCATACGCGGCAGTAAAGCCTGCTGTGAGTCTGGCCAGGCTCGCCCATTGGCTAGCTTTCGCGTTGTTGACGGTGTTCGCCATGCCGGGCGAAGGGGCGGTGCGCAACACAGCGATATCTTTCGGCGGAGCCCAGTTCAAGGCGCCTGTCAGTAGAATCCCAGCCTGAACTCCTGCAAAGAGATTGAATTGGGCTTTAGCCCCATCTTCAACCCGTACTTTCGCGGCGTCGCCCGCCAGAACAGGTTCGCTTCTAGTTGTAGTTGCTACGGCATTGGTGGTCTCCGGACGTTTTGCATCGGTGATTTCCGGAAGATTGAGGCCGCCTTGTACGTTTGCACGTCCCAACTGCACGCTGGAGGAGAGGAGGAGGGTAGCGCCTGTGTAGCCCCACGCTCTAGCGCCCAAATGGATCGAAAACCTGCCGAGATTCAGGTTTTTGCGGTTTTTCTCGTAGTCCAGGTACGGGATCAGGATGTCTTTTGCTTGATCTTTACCCGGCAGATCCATCTTCATCAACTCAACTTCACCGCGTGCCAAGTCAATCCCAAGGCTGGCTTCGGCTTTGGCAGAGGCCTTGAAGTTATCGGTGACGCTGAAGCTCGGACCAGTGACCTTGGTTCCAGTGTGGATGGAGGACTGTGGTGGCGTGAGGCAACGAACCAATTGTGCTTGAGGACTGTTATCGAACAGGCGCAACGAACTTCGAACTTCTTCTTTGAACAGCAGCTGCCGAAGGCGCAGCCCCCAGTCTTTGCGGGCGCCTGCGTCCTCAATAGTATCCACTGTCAGTTTTTTCGACTTGAGATAGGAATGGAAGAGTTCTACATCGAACCAGCCTTTTTCATCGAACCAGTTGCTTTCCTGATCCTTGATGGCCATCGCGCCTTCGAGGCGTAGCCATTCATGGAAAGGGTTATCGTCTGTGTCAGTTTGCGCTTTCCCGTTGCTGTTGCCGGGAAGTTTCTGCAGGTCTTTGCTTGCAGTAGCACCGAGCGCGCTTACGTCTTTTTTCAAGGCTTTTTCAATGCCTTCCAGATTAAGCAGACTCAAATGCTTGACCGGACTGTTGGGGCTATTGAAAAGCGCCACTTCGCGCAACGGAAAGCCAGCCTTGACCAGGCGCTCTTCCGGTTTCGGCTGAAATTGCTCTGGCTCCCACAACAGATGGCGCAGTGGTAGGGCTGCGGCTACAGCGGCTTCTGCATCATCGCGAAGCTTCATGCGCTCTTGTTGAATGCGCTGCCACTCGGTTTTTTCAGCCTGCACGATGCCCGCTGGTGCCGCTACGTTTTGGCCGCTGGCGTCAATCCAGGCTTTGTATTTGGTGCGGATTTGTTCAGCCAGTTTGACCTGCCGCTGTTCCATCTCGAGATATGATTTGAATTTCTCGATACCTGCGCTGATTTCGCCTGTGTCAGGAATGAGGGCAAACTCAGGAAGTGCCAAGCCATAGTCGGCGACTTTCAAAATCGAATCGATATAGGCAGCAAAGTCTTTTTCGATTTTTTTGCGTTCGTTGGCCACATCGTTCAAATAACCGCACATCCGGGCCTTGCCATCGATCACACAGTTTGTGGCGTCCAGATACGCCTTCTTGTTCTTCTTGAAATCTTCTTCTTTGAGAGTAGTCAGCTTGCCGCTGGCTGTGAGTGCCGCACGGGCTTTCAGATAGGTCTGAACACGAGTTCTAGCCTCAAGAGCACCGGGCGAAAACAGGTTGCCACTTTCATAGATATAGCCAGCTATCTTGGCTTGCTCTATTGCTACAGCCTTCAGCTTCTTCCACTCGTTGTAGAGTCGTTGCAGCTTTTGCCCCTCGGAGTTGGCCTCAAGCAGGCTAGCCTGTTGCTGACCGGCCAGAGCCCGGTTCCGTGCGTACTCACTCTGATCCGGCAACTTCTCCAGCGCCGCTGAATTTCGGGCGTCACGGCTCACGGATTTCAAGCGCATGGCCATGGTTGGCTGCGCAATATCCGGCTCCTGAGCTTCGATTTCCAGCATTCGGCTTTTCTGTTCACCTTGCAGGAAGTTTGACAACTTGGGTTCGAGGAAGTACTCGAGCAACCCCGCGGTGTTCATCCCCTTTAAACGTTCCTCAGGAGACTTGCTTGCGCTGATATGTTGCTCAAGTTCATTCATCGCTTCTTTGATCGAGCTTGCAGCGCGTTCAGGCAGCAGATAGAACATTCTTTCCTTGGTTGCGTAGATCACCTCGCCATAACTTGTCGAGCAAGCCGTTTCCACTTTGTCGAACGCGTTGGGGCAACTGGCAGGCATTACAGGCTGAGGATCAAGCTCCAAAGCAGGTTTCGTTTCAACCGGTGTCGACGGGGCTGAGGCAGTTGCCGCAGAGCTGTCGCGATCTACCTTTGTTGCTTCTGAGATTTCAGTATCCATTTCGCTTCCATTCATTCTTAACGGACGGGTTCATCAAGCAACGCTGGTGGTGAGTTGCTGCAGCTGCTGTACTTTGATGAACGACTCTTCCCTGGATTGCAGGATGGCCATTGCCTGTGGCTGTGTTTCAAGCAGTGGGCCATTTGTGATTGACCCCAGCTTCAGCAAGTGACGGCCTTCGTAAATATTGTGGGCAACCAGCACATTGAGGTTTGCCACAAGGTTGGGCAGATGCTCATCGCTCGGCTCGCCGTAATCTGCGTGATGTTCATCTGCCCAATAAATCCAACCCAAATGCTCTTGAACGTTCGCCGCGGATGGCGGCAGGCTGAACACTGAAGTATCGCCCAGCCATTCGACTTCCGAGACGGCGCGCCAACTGAGCCATGGACCTTTATTGCGCCCAAAATGAACCGGCGCTGGGCTGTATACGTGCTGCCAAGGGCCGAACAGCTGATGGGAGTTGTCGCCAGCGGTATAGGCCAGCGCGGCCCACAGGCTTGGCTTGTGGTAGCTCAGCAGGCTTTGTCCGCCAGAGCCATCATTAGCGCGCAAGAGCCAGCGCGCATGGGCGAGCGCTTTGTCAGAATCAGCTGTGGTAATGGCAATGCCAGAAAAATTTTCCTCGCACAGCTTTGCTGCCTCAGCCGCAAGGCGACTGCCCCACGGCGCGGTGATCCAGAGCGGACCGTCAGCGGCGATCTCAGCGAAGGCGGTTTTGAGGAACAGGCTCTGTGCATCTACCACCGGTTCGCCAACACGATAAAGGCGGCTCATCGCGTCAGGCTGTCGAACCGGGTCAATAATGAAACACACTGTTGATTCAGAGCTTTCTCTCGGTAAATCAACGAACCCATGGCGTGGAGCTTCGAGGAGTGCGCTGAGCGCTTTCACATGCATGTGCAATCCTTACGGCTGCAGGCGCCGTTACTCTGTTTTCCGCACAGCGGGGTGATACCTGACTCATTAAGACGGGCAGGGAGCGGTGCTTTCCCCGCCTTATCCGCATCCACAACCTTCATCGGCCCCGGCAACAACGGCGCCGCCGGCGTGCCCACCCCGGGCGAGCCGCCGGTATTGACCTTCACCTCAGCGCCGCTGATGGTCACGCCACCCGCATCGACCTTGACGAAGCTGCCGCCAGCCTTGGCGGTCAGTTCCATGGCGCCTTCGACCACGACTCTCTGGCCGGCGTAATAATGGATTTCGTTGCCGGCCTCAACAAACTGCCCAGTCCCCACCTTCACATGCTGCGTCACACCCACCGTCAGGTGATCATCCGCGCGCATCTCGCTGATGCGGTCCAGATGGGTGATCCGATGTTCTTCGACCTTGAACTCGCTCAGCACATTGGCTTCAACAGTGTCATGCCGTTCGTTGCCGACGCGGATTTTCTGGTCGTGTTCGATGTTTTCGTCCCAGTCGCGCTGGGCGTGGATGTAGATCTGTTCAGCGCCTTTCTTGTCTTCGATGCGGAATTCGTTGTAGCCCTTGCCGCCCGGGGAGCTGAGGGTTTTGAAGGTGCTGCGGGTCTTGTTGGCGGGCAGGTCGTAGGGGACGACGTTTTCCTTGTGGTACAGGCAGCCGGTGACGAGGGGCTGGTCGGGGTCGCCTTCGAGGAAGGTGACGAGGACTTCCATGCCGATGCGCGGGATGGCGATGCCGCCGTACGCTGCGCCGGCCCAGCCGCTGGCGACGCGCATCCAGCAGGTGGTTTTGTCGTCGGACTGGCCGTCGCGGTCCCAGTGGAATTGCACTTTGATGCGGCCGTATTGATCGCAGTGGATTTCTTCACCGGGCGGGCCGGTGACGACGGCGGTCTGGCTGCCGAGGACTTTCGGTTTCGGGTGTTCGAGGGCAGGGCGGTAGTGCGCGTCCCACGGGGTGGCGAGGAAGCTGTTGCGGTAGCCCTGGTGGAAATCGCTTTTGTTGTCGGTGACGTCGCTGGTGACGTTTTCGCCGAGCACTTGCGGCTGTTTGCCTTCGTGGAAGACTTCCAGCAGCAGCCACAGGTCGTTCCACTCGGCGCGCGGGTGTTCGGCGAGCGTGAGGAAATGGCCGCTGGTGAGGGTCGGTTCATCACCTTTGCCTTCGGCGAGTTTGTAGTCGCTGCGATGGCGTTCGAGGGCGCGGGTTGAGAGGAACTTGCCGCGCTCGCGGGTGGTGAAACGGCCGGGGTAATCGTAGTCTTCCAGGTCCGGGGCGAATTCGGATTTGACCGCGCCTTCGGGCAGCAGCTTGGGTTTTTCGAAATCGTAGTCGCGACGGCTGACGCGGGTGGTACGGGTTTCCAGGCGCAGGTTGAAGCGCTTGATCACCGGTTTTTCGGCGGCCATGCCGGAGTCCTGCTGGTAGCTGACCGGCTTCAGTTTGCGGAACACCGTCTGATCGTCGCCGAACACCAGTTTGTGGCCGCTGCTGCTGTGCTGGAAGTGGAAGTGAATGCCTTCCTCTTCGCACAGACGCTGGATGAAATGCAGGTCGGACTCGTCGTATTGCACGCAATACTCACGCTCCGGGTACTCGGCGCCGAGCTGGAAGCTGTAGGCGTCGGAGAGAATGCCGCGGTCTTCCAGCACCTGGGCGATGATTTTCGGCACCGTCAGTTGCTGGAAGATCTGCTGATCATGGTTGTGCTGCAGATAGGCCAGTTGTGGCATCAGGCTGATGCTGTAGCGGGTCAGGGTCTTGCCGGAGTCGCCCTGCTCGATGCGATAGACCTGACCGTGAATCTTGCCTTCGCCGGTAGCGCCGAACGTCAGGCAGGCGCGCTTGTGCAGCAGCTCTTCGAGCTTCAGGTCGGGGCGGGCGCTGACCAGTTCGAGGTCGAAACGGAACGGTTCGTTGAGGGCTTCGCGACCGGTGAAGCTGAGGACTTGCAGGTCGGCGTTGGCGTCTTCGATCGTGAGGGTGATGTGGGTTGCATTGGCGTCCAGCATGCCTTGAATTCCGTCCGTTGAATAAGCAGGTGATGGATGTTGCAGGATTAGACGGCCTCATTCAAGGCGCAAATGGCGTAGGTGTGAGGCCTTGATGCCATAGGGAAAACCCTTAGGAGGGCGGTTTGGGTCAGTGAAATCGGGCCTTTCATAGACTTTGATGGTGTTTGAGAGATTGCCATCGCGGGCAAGCCCGCTCCCACAGGTTTCTCGGGTGTAGACAAAATCGGCGTTCACTAAGGTCCTGTGGGAGCGAGCCTGCTCGCGAAGGGCTTCTACAACCAATGCCAGAACCGGCTCCAGAACCCGCGATTGAGGTCTTCCTTGCAGCCGGCATATTGCTGCGCATACAGATCCGAACGGTTCTGCACTTTGCGCGCGGTCGGCGGTAACCAGGCTTTGCTCGCGTAGGTCTTGTTGCGAAAGCCGCCCCAACCTTCGTGGTAGTTCAGGTACTGGTTATAGGCGTCGTATTTGTACACCCCGTTGATCGAGGTGGTCTTGTCCATGTACCAGCCGACGAAGTCGATGGCGTCGTCGAAGTCTTCGCGATCGGCCCAGTTGCGGCCGGTGCTTTTCTGGTAGTCGGCCCAGACTTCATCCTTGGCTTGCGCATAGCCGGAAGCGGTGGAGACGCGGCCCCAAGGAATTACCCAGAGCAGGTATTTGCGCGGCGTCTTGGCGTCGTAGCGGTAGCCGGATTCCTGATACATGATCGCGAAAGGCACCTGGATCGGCACGCCCCAGCGTTTCTGCGTGACTTGCGCAGCGTCGTACCAGTCGCTTTTCTCGCGGAAGATTGCGCAGATGTCTTCCGGCGAGCGGGGCGGCGAGGTGCCGCAACCGCTCAGCAGGGTGGCCAGGGTCAGAAGGGCGAGGATGTGCCTGTGATTCAAGAGCTGTTTTCCGTCGTGCGCAAAAAGGCCGACAGTCTACGCGCTCAGCTCAACTGATGACGATAGGGCAGATCCGGACCGGTTTTGCTGCAGGTCAGTGCGGCGGCTTGTACGGCGAACCTGAGCATGCCGTCGATTTGCTCTCGACTGAGCTGCTGGACGCCTTCGACCGAGTCCAGCGAATGTTCGGTCAGCCAGGTGATCAGCGCCGCCTGGAAGGTGTCGCCGGCGCCTACCGTATCGGCGATCTGAATCTGATTGGCCGGCACCGACCACGAGCCATGGGCGCGACTGAACACCGTTGCGCCGTCGCCACCGCGCGTCAGGAAGACGATCTGGCAGCGATCTTCGAGCCAGCCTTCAATCACGTTTTGCGGATCCTGCTCGGGATAGAGCAGGCTCAGATCCTCGTCGCTGACTTTGATTAGATCGGCCAGACGCACCAGCGTGCCGATGCGCTCGCGCCATAGCTCGATGTTCGGCTCGGGATTGAGGCGCACGTTGGGATCGAGGCTGATCAGGCGTTTGCCGCTTTCACGCTGAACCAGCTTAAGCAAGGTGTCGCCAATCGGCTGCACCACCAGCGAAAACGAGCCGATGTGCAGGCCGCGCACCTCGTCGCCAAGTGTTGGCAGATGCGCCTCGCTCAATTGCCGATCGGCGCAGCCTTCGCCACGGAAGCTGTAGTGCGGTGAGCCATTGGCGCCTACCGCGACCATCGCCAGGGTGGTCGGCGCGGCGAAATCCACCAGATAGTCCGGGCGCACACCTTCGTGATGCAGAACTTGCTGCAAACGCCGGCCGAGGTAGTCGGTGGACAGGCCGCCGAAGAGCGCCGAGTCCACGCCCAAGCGGCGCAGACCGACGGCGACGTTGAACGGCGAACCGCCGGCAATCGCCTTGAAATTGACTTTCGAGGCCAGACCGCTGGCATCGTTTTCGCTGAAGAAATCAAACAGGGCTTCGCCACACACCAGGTACATAGTTGTTTGCTCGTTATAGGGTTGCGACATGCTGTTGATAGCGTTCGTAGGCCTGCTGGAACGCCGCGACATTGGCGGCGATCGGCAGGGTTTCGCTGCCCGCGTCGAGTTTCACGCAGCGCTCGCACAGCTCGGCCAGGGAGACATCATCGCCGTTAGAGCGCGACGCGCACCACGCCGCTTGGATCGCCGCACCCAGCGCCGCGGCTTCGCTTTGCTCGGTGCAGATCACCGGAGCGTTCATGATATCGGCGACGATCTGCCGCCACACCGCGCTCTTCGAGCCGCCGCCGATCAGGCAAATGCGCAGGCTTTGTAAACCATTCTGGCGGAGTAAATCCAGCCCGTAGCGCAAACCGAAGGTGGTGCCTTCGACAGCGGCGCGGCACAGATTGGCCTGGGTCAGGTTGTCCATGGTCAGGCCATGCAGGCTGCCGGTGGCGTGGGGCAGGGCGGGGACGCGCTCACCGTTGAGAAACGGCAACATGCTCACGCCTTCGGCACCGATCGGCGATTGCGCGACCAGTTGGTTGAAGGTCGGCAGATCGAGCTTGAACAGTTCGCGAATTGCACCGGTGGCGTTGGTCAAATTCATGGTGCAGATCAACGGCAGCCAGCCGCCGCTGGAGGAACAGAACGTGGCAACCGAGGCATCGGCGCTGACGCTCGGGGCGTCGGAGAAGGCGTAGACCGTGCCGGACGAACCGAGGCTCATGGTGATCGCGCCGGGCTGGATATTGCCGGTACCGATCGCGCCCATCATGTTGTCGCCGCCGCCGCTCGAGACCACGGCGTTGGGGTTGACGCCGAGTTGCTCGGCGATTGCCGGCAGGAGAGTGCCGACGGCGGCGTGCGCGTCGATCAGCTCCGGCAGCGCGGTTTGCAAACGGCCGCTGGCGTCGATGTCGCACAGGATCTGCACATCCCACTGCCGCGTGCGCACGTTGAAATAACCGGTGCCGGAGGCGTCGCCGTATTCGCTGCAGGCGCGGCCGGTGAGCCAGTAGTTGAGGTAGTCGTGAGGCAACAGAATCCGCGCGATGCGTGCGAACACGTCGGGATGCTGCTCTTTGGTCCACAGCAGTTTCGACACCGTGTAGCCCGGCGCAATGACCACGCCGAGGCGTTCCAGCGAGCCTTCCTCGCCGCCCAGTTGCGCGAGCAAGCGCTCGTTTTCCGGCGTGGTTTCGGTGTCGCACCAGAGCTTGGCCGGGCGCAGCACTGCGCCTTGCTCATCGAGCAGGACCAGGCCGTGTTGCTGGCCGGAGACGCCGACACCGAGGATCGCCTGGCCGTCGACATTGGCCGCTTGCAAGGCCTGGCGGGTGGCGCTGACGAAAGCGTCGAGCCATTGCTGAACGTCTTGTTCGCGGCGGCCGTTGGCGCCGCTGATCATAGTGTGCGGCGCTGCGCCCAGACCGAGCACCTGGCCGCTGCCAGCATCGAGGATGATCGCTTTGGTGCCTTGGGTGCCGCAGTCGATACCCAGGAAGAGCTTTGTTGTTGTCATGTATGGGCCTGTCAGATTGCGCTGAAGATCAAGAGCTACCCCCTCACCCCAGCCCTCTCCCCCATGGGGGCGAGGGGGAAAGGGAGCAGATTTTCATGCCTTTCACACTCTGTATTCGACTCGGAATTTCAGGTCGATGAATAACGGAAGAACCACGCGGTCGGTTCCCTCTCCCTCCGGGAGAGGGCTAGGGTGAGGGGGGCTTTTCAGCCGAGCACCCGTTCCAGAGTCCGCGAAACCCCAACCTCGCGCAAACTCTGGCAGCACCACTCGAATGCCGCAACAAACTCCGCCGACTTCGGTATCGCCGTGCCGAAAATCTCTTCAACACCCAGCAACCGCTCCGTGGTCAGCCCTTCGTCCGCTACCAGACCTTGGCAGAAAGCCGCTCGCGGGTCGGGAATCGAATACGTATCGCCATTCTCATCCACGCCCTTCAAATACAGCGCCCACGCCGCGACTACCAGTGCCGCGCGTTTGGTCTCGCGGCCATCGGCGATCAGCCGATTGATCGTCGGCACGGTGAACTTGGGAAACTTCGATGAGCCATCCGAACACACGCGCTCCAGTTGATCGGCAATCGCCTGATTGGAGAAGCGCGCCACCAGCGTGTCCTTGTATTCGCTCAGATCAATGCCCGGCACCGGCGCCAGCTGCGGCGTGACATCCAGATCCATATAAGCGCGCATATAGCGCACGAACAGCGGATCGTTCATGGTCTCGTGGACGAAGCGATAACCTTTGAGAAAACCCAGATACGTCAGCGCCAGGTGACTGCCGTTGAGCAGTTTGATTTTCATCTCTTCGTACGGCGACACATCGTCGGTGAACTGCACGCCGACCTTTTCCCATGCCGGGCGGCCGTTGACGAATTTGTCTTCCAGCACCCACTGCACAAACGGTTCGCAGACCACCGGCCAGGCATCGTCGACGCCGTGTTTGTCGGCCAGTTGCAGGCGATGCGCGGTGCTGGTCATCGGCGTGATGCGATCGACCATGGCGTTGGGGAAGCTGACGTTCTGGTCGATCCAATCGCGCAATTGCGGATCACGCAGCGCGGCGAAGGCCAGCAGTGCCTTGCGCGCGACCGCGCCGTTGTGCGGCAGGTTATCGCAGGACATCACAGTGAATGCCGGAACGCCCGCCGCCCGGCGTTTGGCCAATGCGGCGCAAAGGAAGCCGAACACGGTGCCCGGCGTTTCGGGATGGGCGAGGTCGTGTTGAATCTGCGGCAGGTGCGCCATGAATTCGCCGCTGCTGTCGTCGATGCAGTAACCGCCCTCGGTGATGGTCAGCGAGACGATACGGATCTGCGGTTCGGCGAGTTTGTCGATCAGCGTTTGCGCGCCATCTTCGGCCAGCAGCATGTCGCGAATCGCGCCGATGACGCGCACTTCGGTGTCGTCGCTGTCGCCTAGTTCGAACAGGGTGAACAGGTAATCCTGCTCGCGCAGATCATCGCGGGCACGGCGATCCTCCGGGCGCAGGCCGACGCCACAGATTGCCCAGTCCAGTGCTTCGCCAGTGTCCATCAAGGCATCGGTGTAATACGCCTGATGCGCGCGGTGGAAACCGCCGACGCCGATGTGCGCGATGCCCTGGCATGTGTCGCTCAGGTTGTAGCCCGGCAGTTGCACTTGGGCGGCGAGGCGGTTGAGGTTCTGTTGGTTGAGTTTCATCGGATAGTCTCGAAATCAGGCGGCAGCGCGCAGTGGGCGGGTCAGCGCCACACCTTCAGCGTCGAACAGGTGGCAGTGAGTCGGGTCCAGACGCAGGCTCAATTGCTCACCATAACGGCTGGCCAGGTCGCCGCGCACGCGCATGGTCAGGGCTTCACCGGCGCTGGTGGTGACGTGGCAGAAGGTGTCGCTGCCAAGGCGTTCGCTGACATCGGCAATCACCTGCAACGTGCAGTCGCCGGGTTGCGCCAGCTCTAGATGTTCAGGGCGAATACCCAACGTGACTGCGCTGCCGACACTGAGGTTGGCGGCGTTGAACGGCAGGGTGATGCGCGTGCCGGCGTCCAGCGAAACTTCGCAGCTGGCGCCGTCGATGCGGGCAATCTTGCCTTTGAGGAAACCCATTTTCGGCGTGCCGAGGAAGCCTGCGACAAACAGGTTGGCCGGGTTGTGATAGAGGTCCAGCGGTGAGCCGACCTGTTCGATTCTGCCGCCATTGAGCACCACGACTTTGTCGGCCATGGTCATCGCTTCGACCTGATCGTGGGTCACATAAATCATCGTCGCTTGCAGGTCTTTATGCAGGCGCAGCAGTTCCAGCCGCATCTGCACGCGCAACGCCGCGTCGAGGTTGGACAGCGGCTCATCGAAGAGGAAAATCTTCGGGTTGCGCACGATGGCGCGGCCGATCGCCACGCGCTGACGCTGACCGCCGGACAGCTGTTTGGGTTTGCGCTCGAGCATCGGCCCGAGTTCAAGAATACGTGCCGCTTCGCCAACCTTGCGCTCGACCTCGGCTTTCGGCACGCCGGCCAGATCGAGGGCGAACGACATGTTCTTTTTCACTGTCATGTGCGGGTACAGCGCGTAGGTCTGGAACACCATCGCCAGATCGCGCTTGGCCGGGCTGACTTCGGTGATATCGCGGCCATCGAGTTCGATGGTGCCACCGCTGACCTCTTCCAGCCCGGCGATCAGGCGCAGCAGGGTGGATTTGCCGCAGCCCGACGGGCCGACGAAGACCACGAATTCCTTGTCGTTCACTTCAAGGTCGATGCCCTTGATGATGGAAAAGCCTTCGAAGCCTTTTTGCAGATTCTTGATTTTCAGGTTGGCCATGAGATGGGCCTCCGCAATTTATTATTCGATTGAACCAGCCGCACATTCTGACTGTGGGAGCGAGCCTGCTCGCGATGGGGCCGTGTCAGCCGCCTTCAACGTTGAATGACGCACCGCATTCGCGAGCAGGCTCGCTCCCACAGGAGTCGTGTTGGTTCAGGGATATTCATTTCACGGCACCAAACGAGAGGCCGCGCACCAGTTGCTTCTGGCTGATCCAGCCAAAGATCAGAATCGGCGCACAGGCCAGGGTCGAGACCGCCGACAACTTGGCCCAGAACAATCCTTCGGGGCTTGAATACGAGGCGATCAACGCGGTCAGTGGTGCGGCATTCGATGAGGTCAGGTTCAGCGACCAGAACGCCTCGTTCCAGCACAGGATCAGCGACAGCAGCACGGTCGAGGCGAGGCCGCCCTTGGCGATCGGCAGCAGCACGCGAACCATTTCCTGCCACAGCGTCGCACCGTCGAGGCGGGCGGCTTCGAGGATGTCTTTGGGGATGTCCTTGAAGTAGGTGTAAACCATCCAGACCACGATCGGCAGGTTGATCAGCGTGTAGATCACGATCAGCGCAATGCGCGTGTCGAGCAGGCCGAAACTCTTGGCCAGCAGGTAGATCGGCATCAGCACGCCCACCGGCGGCAGCATCTTGGTCGAGAGCATCCACAGCAGCGTGCCTTTGGTGCGCTGGGTTTCATAGAACGCCATCGAGTAGGCCGCCGGCACCGCGATCAAGAGACACAGGGCCGTGGCGCTGAAGGAGATCACCACCGAGTTCCAGGCGAAGCTGAAATAGTCGCTGCGCTCATTGATGTGCAGGTAGTTCTCCAGCGTTGGCGTGAAGATGAACTGCGGCGGCGTGGCGAAGGCGTCGATTTCGCTCTTGAAACTGGTCATCACCATCCAGAAGATCGGGAAGAAAATCACGATCGCGATGGCCCAGGCCAGGGTGCCGAGCAGCAGGCTTTGCAGGCGACGGGATTGTTGGAGCGTCATGGCAGGCCTCACGCTTTGTCAGTCAGGTTTTTGCCGATCATTCGCACCAGAATGATCGCGGCGATGTTGGCGATGACTACGGCAATCAAGCCGCCCGCCGAGGCCATGCCGACATCGAACTGCACCAGCGCCTGGTTGTAGATCAGGTAGGCGAGGTTGGTCGAGGCGTAGCCGGGGCCACCGTTGGTGGTGGTGAAGATTTCGGCGAACACCGAGAGCAGGAAGATCGTTTCGATCATCACCACCACGGCAATCGGCCGCGCCAGATGCGGCAGGGTCAGGTGCCAGAAAATCGCGATCGGGCCGGCACCGTCCAGGCGCGCAGCTTCTTTCTGTTCCTGATCCAGCGACTGCATGGCGGTCATCAGAATCAGGATCGCGAAGGGCAGCCATTGCCACGAAACAATGATGATGATCGACAGCAGCGGGTAGTGCGCCAGCCAGTCCACCGGTTGCGCGCCGAACAGCTTCCAGATGTAGGCGAGGATCCCCGAGACCGGGTGGAAAATCAGGTTCTTCCAGATCAACGCGCCGACGGTGGGCATGATGAAGAACGGCGAGATCAGCATCACCCGCACCAGACCGCGACCAAGAAATTCGCTGGCCTCCAGCAACGCGCTGATCAATACGCCGAATACCACACTGATCAGCAGCACGCTGCCGACCAGCAGCAACGTATTGGTCGCGCCGGGCATGAAACCCGAATCGGTGAGGAAATAGGTGAAGTTCTCCAACCCCACAAACTCGTTTTCACCGGGGTAGAGCAGGTTGTAGCGGATCATCGAAAAGTACAGGGTCATGCCCAGCGGCACGATCATCCACAGCAGCAACAGCGCCACCGAGGGGCTGACCAGAAACCAGCCGGGATTGCGCACGCGCAGCTTGCGCTGCGGTGGCGACAGGTCGATGTGGGCTTTGGCAGTTGAAGTATTCATGGCATTCACAACCGAGTCATACAGACCTATGGAGATCCCCATGCGGGAGCGAGCCTGCTCGCGAAAGCGCTGGGTCCGTGTCATGTGTGTTGGCTGACACGACGCCTTCGCGAGCAGGCTCGCTCCCACAAGAGGCAGGAGCAAGTCGTTCAGCGCTTACTTGGGATAACCCGCGCGCTTCATCTCCCGTTCCGTAGTCTGCTGCGCCGCCGCCAGCGCCTGATCCACCGTGGTCTGGCCGATCAGTGCTGCCGAGAACAGCTTGCCGACCTGGGTGCCCACTGCCTGGAATTCAGGAATGGTCACCAATTGAATGCCGATGTACGGCACCGGTTTCAGCGTCGGCTTGCTCGGGTCAGCGGCCTTCAGCGACTCCAGCGTCACCTTGGCAAACGGCGCAGCGCTCATGTACGCATCGCTGTAGGTCGAAGCGCGGGTGCCCGGCGGCACGTTGGCGATGCCATCGGTCTTGGCAACCAGTTCGCCGTACTCTTTGGACGTGGCCCAGGCGCTGAAGGTTTTTGCTGCGTCCTTGGCCTTGGAGCTGGTCGGAATCGCCAGCGCCCACGAATACAGCCACGCCGAGCCTTTATCCGTGACCTGATGCGGAGCGAAGGTGAAACCGACGCTGTCGGCGACCTTGCTCTGGGTCTTGTCGGTGACGAACGAACCGGCGACGCTGGCGTCGACCCAGATCGCGCATTTGCCGCTGTTGAACAGGGCCAGGTTTTCATTGAACCCGTTGCTCGACGCGCCCGGCGGGCCGGATTTCTTCATGGTGTTGACGTAGAAATTCAGCGCATTTTTCCATTCCGGGCCGCTGAATTCCGGTTTCCACTGCTCATCGAACCAGCGTGCGCCATAAGCATTGGCGACCGTGGTGACCAGCGCCATGTTCTCGCCCCAGCCGGCCTTGCCGCGCAGGCAGATGCCGTATTGCTCTTTGTCTTTCTGGGTGAGTTTTTCCGCAAACCCGGCGATCTCTTCCCAGGTCGGCCGCTCCGGCATGGTCAGCCCGGCTTCCTTGAACAGGTCGGTGCGGTAATAGGTGATCGAACTTTCTGCGTAAAACGGCAGCGCATACAGCGAACCCTTCACCGACAGGCCTTCGCGCACCGACGGAAAGACATCGTCGAGGGCGTAACTGGCCGGCAGGTCCTTCATCGGCTCCAGCCAACCCTTGCCGCCCCAGAGTGCGGCTTCGTACATGCCGATGGTCAATACGTCGAACTGGCCACCCTGTGTGGCGATGTCGGTGGTCAGGCGCTGACGCAGGACGTTTTCTTCCAGCACCACCCAATTGAGCTTGATGTCCGGATGCTCGCTCTCGAAGGTTTTCGAGAGTTTCTGCATGCGGATCATGTCGCTGTTGTTGACGGTGGCGATGGTCAGGGTCTGGGCGCCAAGGCTGACGCTGCTGAGGGTCATGCAGGTGAGAGCGAGCAGAGCTTTTGCAGTGGGTTGCATCGTGCACTCCTTTTCTGACACCCAACGGGGCAGAAGGACAGTTATTGTTTTTGTGTCTTCCGAATGCAGGAAGAATCTGCGCTGATTACAGCCTTCCACGGCGGGGCTGACAAATCATCCCTAACACTTATGTCGATACTTTTTTGCACTGGGGTTTGGGCGGGGGAACGCAGGGAAGGGGTTTTGCGCGAGGGACCGTTAGCGAATGCGTACAGATTTCGCCAGCCGGGGCACGGTTTTTTGTGGGAGCGAGCCTGCTCGCGAAGATGGTGTGTCAGCCACAGGATTTTTCACTGACAGACCGCTTTCGCGAGCAGGCTCGCTCCCACAGGTGGCGTGTCGTCAGAGATGATTCTGTTCAGTCAGCCGCTGCACTGCCAGCCGTCGATAGTGCGACGGCGTCATGCCCTTGAGTTGCTGAAAGCGTCGATTGAAGTTGGAAATATTGTTGAAGCCCGACTCGAAGCACACCTCGGTCACCGGTTTGTCGCCGT